>NZ_CAXTBM010000064.1:0-30435 GCF_964242765.1 uncultured Hymenobacter sp. | reverse complement strand
CCCGGAGTCGGTGTTCGCCATTCAGTTTTCGCACGGCGATGGCACGCCCAAGGGACGCACCGCCCGCGCAAAAGAGCTGAACTACCCCATGAACCCGGACTACGGCTGCTGCGGCTTCCACCAGCCCAGCCAGAACCTGGTGAATGCCTACAAAACGGATGCCCAGGGCCTGCCGCTGTTCACCACCTTCAACAACTCGGATCTGGTTACGCCGGCCGATTTCCAGAACAACACCGTGGACCCGCGCCTCGACCACACGGTGGCCATTCCGAGCCATCCCTACAAGTACCTGCCTACGTTTGTATTCGAGAATTCGTGGCTGCGCGACCGCAACACCTACGGCGTGTATATGTCGATGAAGGAGAACGTATTGCCTTCCGACCCGAGCTTCCAGAAGACGCCGCCCTTCATGACCACGTCGAAGAACTGGACTATCATCCGCTACGCCGATGTGCTGCTGTGGAAAGCCGAGGCCCTGATCGAACTGGGTCGGCAGGCCGAAGCCCTACCCATCATCAACCAGATCCGGCAGCGGGCCGCCGCCAGTACTACTCGCCTGAAGAATGCCGCCGGCGGCAACATTTCCAATTACCGCATTGGGCAGTACCCGGCCACGGGGTGGACGCAGGTGTACGCCCGAGAGGCGCTGCGCTACGAGCGTCGCCTGGAGTTTGCCATGGAAGGCTACCGTTTCTTCGACCTCACGCGCTGGGGCATTGCGGCTCCCTATCTGAACACCTACTTCGACAGGGAAAAAACCAAACGCCAGTACCTGCAAACCGCCCGCTTCACCCAGGGCCGCGACGAGTACCTGCCCATCCCACTCAACCAAATCAACTTCAGCAAAGGCCTCTACCAGCAGAATCCCGGCTGGAATTAAGACGCTGATAGAGGGAATATTATGCCGGGCGAAGTTGGATTGTGGGAATGGTGCAAGCCAGCGCCTCAGCGATTATCCTGCTTAGGCTTGGTTGGGTAACTAGGCAGCAGATAGCACTTGAGGTGCTCCAGCAACGCTCGGCATGGCTACTCCTTACCCGAAAATTTTCTTGTGTTCATAACTACATAATTCATTTAGCGTCGGCGGCACTCCTTCTCGCCCCGGTTGTCTATAGCTTTCTGCGCCGTGAAAAACAGCAATGTATTCTTCTGGTCCCTGGTAGTTGCACTAGGGGGCTTTCTATTTGGCTTCGATACGGCCGTGATTTCCGGGGCTGAAAAAGCCATCCAGCAGCTCTGGGGGCTAAGTTCCGTGAAGCATGGCTTTACCATTGCCATTGCCCTCATTGGCACCGTGTTCGGAGCCATCTTCGGTGGCGTCCCGTCGGATAAGCTGGGACGTCGGCAGACGCTCCTTGGTATTGCCGTGCTCTACCTAGTGTCGGCCCTGGGCGCGGCTCTCACTTCAAGCTGGGGGCTGTTCATGCTGTTTCGATTTTTAGGCGGCTTGGGGGTGGGGGCTTCTTCCGTAACGGCGCCGCTCTACATCTCGGAAGTGTCGCCGGCGGCCAAACGCGGACAGATGGTGGCCCTATTTCAATTCAACATTGTGTTCGGCATCCTGGCGGCCTACCTTTCCAACTACCTGCTGACGGGGGCTGGTGAGAACGACTGGCGCTGGATGCTAGGCGTGCAGGCCGTCCCGGCGCTGGCGTTTTTTCTACTGCTGTTCCGCGTGCCCGAAAGCCCCCGCTGGCTGCTGGGCCAGGGTCGCGTAGAGGAAGGCCGCGCCGTCATGCGGCGCATCGACCCGGCCACGGCCGACCAGGACGTAACAACCATCCTAACGGCTAATGCGGCCGACGAAGCGGCCGGCGGCGAATCGCTGTTTGCCCGGCAATACCGCGGGCCCGTGCTCTTGGCCGTGTTATTTGCCGTGTTCAACCAAGTGTCGGGCATCAACGCCATCATCTACTACGCCCCGCGCATCTTTGAAATGACCGGGCTCGGCAAAGGTTCCGCGCTGCTGTCCTCGGCCGGTATCGGCCTAGTGAATTTCCTGTTCACGCTGCTGGCCATGAACGTTATCGACCGGTTCGGCCGCCGCAAGCTCATGCTGATTGGCTCGTTTGGGCTGATTGCCACGCTAGGGCTAGTGGCCCGGGCTTTTTACACCGAGCAGTTCAACGGGTACACCGTGCCGGTGCTACTGTTTGTGTACATCGCCTTTTTTGCTTTCTCGCAGGGGGCCGTTATCTGGGTTTTCATCTCGGAAATTTTCCCCAATACGGTCCGTGCCAAAGGCCAGGCGTTGGGCAGTTCCACGCATTGGGTGATGGCGGCCATCATTGCCTTCACTTTCCCCTATTTCGCCGAGAAACTCGGTGGCGGCCACACGTTCGCTTTTTTCTGCTCGATGATGGTGCTGCAACTGGTCTTCGTGTGGCGCTTCATGCCCGAAACCAAAGGTACCACGCTGGAACAGCTCGAAAAGACGTTGGTGATTCACTAAGTCGTAACGAGAAAAAAGACCGGCGAAACGGCTATACTATTCCTGCAATGGCAAGTAGGTGGCAGTGCCCGACCGGATGTTCTTTTACAACACCTTCCATCCTATGTCAAATACGATAGTCTGTTACGGCGAAATTTTGTGGGACGTGCTGCCCAGCGGCAGGCAACCCGGTGGTGCGCCTTTCAATGTGGCCGTGCACCTGCGCCAGCTGGGGTTGCCCGTTGAGTTCATTAGCCGCGTCGGCGACGACGAATTGGGTACCGAACTACTTGAGTTCGTTGCTTCCAAGCAGCTGAGTACCACGTACGTGCAGCGCGGCAAAACTCACCTCACCGGCGTGGTAAAAGCCAATGTGGATGATGCCAACGAGGTGACGTACAAAATTGTGCACCCGGTTGCCTGGGATTATATTCAACATGATGCGGCCCTGGAAAAGCTGGTAGACGAGGCGGCCATGTTTGTATACGGCAGTCTGTCGGCCCGTAGTAATGCCAGCCGCGAAACGCTCTACCGGCTGCTAGAACACGCGAAGTTCAAGGTGTTCGACGTCAACATGCGCCCGCCGCACTCCACCCGCGACGTGGTCAAGTATCTGCTCGGCAAGGCTGATCTGGTGAAAATGAATCACCACGAGCTAGCCGAAATCATGCGTTGGTTCAGTGAGGAAACCGATAAAGGAACTGCTATGCAGTGGCTGGCCGCCCGCTTCAACCTGCAAGGGGTGTGCGTTACCTGCGGGGCTGATGGGGCCCTGCTCTGGACCAATGGTCAACTTTACCGGGCTCCCGGCGTGCCCGTACAGGTCAAAGACACCATTGGCAGCGGCGACTCCTTTCTGGCGGCACTGCTCAAAGGCTGGCGGGCTGGGCAGGAGCCTGGTGAGTGCCTGCGCTTCGCCTGCGCCACCGGCGCGCTGGTGGCTACCCACCTTGGCGCAACCCCCACCATCAGCGAAGCCGCAGTACAGGAACTGCTGGCTGTGCAGGCAGTGTAAGTTGCCGCTTCAGCGTAATTAAACCGTCATTGCCCTTTACATAACGGCCTACTACCTCTCCCTTATTCCCACCCATGAAAAAGACTTTCCTTCTGGCGCTTTCCTTGTGCGGCATGATTACTAGCAGCCAAGCTCAAACCGCTGCCAAACCCATTCCGCCGGCCACGCCACAGTATCGCCCGGTCTACCACTTTAGCCCGGCCAAGATGTGGATGAACGACCCCAATGGCATGGTGTATCACAACGGCACCTACCACTTGTTCTTCCAGCACTACCCCGACGGCATGGAGTGGGGCCCGATGCACTGGGGCCACGCCACCAGCAAAGACCTGCTGAGCTGGCAGGAGCAGCCCATTGCGCTGTACCCGGATAAGCTGGGCTGGATCTTCTCGGGTAGCGCGGTTATTGATGCTAACAACACAGCCGGCTTCGGCAAGAATGCGATGGTGGCCATTTTCACCCACCACAACGACCCGGAAGAGAAGAAGAAAACCAACAAGCATCAGTACCAGAGCTTGGCTTACAGCCTCGACGAAGGCAAAACCTGGACGAAGTACCCCGGCAACCCCGTGCTGCCCAACCCCGGTATTCAGGACTTCCGCGACCCAAAAGTGAGCTGGAACGAGGTGGCCAAAAAATGGGTGATGACGCTGGCCACCAAAGACCGAATTACGTTCTACGCCTCGCCGAACCTAAAGGACTGGACCAAGCTGAGTGAGTTCGGCGAAAAGCTAGGCGCCCATGGTGGCGTGTGGGAGTGCCCCGATTTGTTTCCGCTGACCCTAAATGGCCAAACGCACTGGGTGCTGCTAGTGAGCATTAACCCGGGCGGGCCCAACGGCGGCTCGGCTACGCAGTACTTCATTGGGCAGTTTGATGGCAAAACCTTCACGCCTCAAACCACCACGCAAAAGTGGGTGGATTGGGGCAAGGACAACTATGCTGGCATCACCTGGGCCAATACCGGCGCCCGCAAAATTTTTCTGGGTTGGATGAGCAACTGGGAATACGCCAACCAAGTGCCCACTTCCCCCTGGCGCAACGCTATGACTGCGCCGCGTGACTTGGCCCTGAAGCAAGTCGGGCAGGAAATTTACCTGACCTCTATGCCAGCGAAGGAAGTAGCCCAGCTGGTGCAGCCCAGCCAGTCGTTGAAAAATTTTATCGTAAAATCAGAGCTAAGCCTAACAGATAAAATCCCAGGCTTGGCGTCGCAGTTTCAGCTTCAGCTAAGCACCAAGCAACTCCAGGATTTTGCATTTGTGCTGGGTAACGCCAAAGGCGAGGAGTTAGTTATCGGCTACGACAAGCAAGCCAACCAATATTATATCGACCGGAGCAAAGCGGGCCAAATGGCGTTTAGCTCCACATTTGCCGGCCGTCACCCGGCACCGCGCCTGGCCAACGGCTCCGTTGCCGACCTTACGCTACTCTTCGATGCTACGTCAGTGGAAGTGTTTGCCGATGGCGGCCTGACCACGATGACCGAGCTATTTTTCCCCACGCAGCCTTACACCACGCTGAAGCTGAAATCGACCAGCGGCCTCACGGTAGACGCGTTGAGCTACGCCAAACTGACGCCGCATGTGAAATAGTGTTTCCACAGAAGTCTAGGCCTTACAGCCTGGGCTTTTTCTTTTCCAACCTTCTAATTCCTACCTCATGAGCAACTGCTTTTCCCCGCTGGGAACGGCCGGGCTCCTCGGCGTGTCGCTACTTTTCGGTAGCTGCGCCAAGGAAACGGCCATTCCTGCTACGGCTCCTACCGCGGCGCCGAGCAGCAACTCCCTCGTCTGTGGCCCGCGCGCGGAGACTTCTGCCTACCAACTCTACCCCCTCGGCGACCAGCAGGCTCCCATCGGCGACGTAATGCCGTACTTCGACCCGGAGACCAACGCCTTTAAGGTGTACTATCTTAGAGACATCTGGAACGACGCCACGCACCAGCGGCACCCGTGGTGGGGCCTCGGCACTAGCAACTTTGAGGTGGTCGAGTAAATCAGGACAGAATAGGGTCTACTCTTTCGAATGTCATGAAAGACAGCCCCCAACCCGACAAACGCCGCCGCTAGGATGCCGCCTTTCGTGCCGAAGCCTTGCGCCTGGCTCGCGAAAGCCGCTCGACGCAGGCCGCCGCCCGCGCCTTGAATATCAGCCCCAAGCTGCTTTACAAGTGGCAGAAGCAAGTGCTCACCCCCGTGGCCGCGGCCCGCGGGGCAGAGTTAGACCTAGCCACCGCCGCCGAGCTACGTCAACTGCGGGCCACCAACCGACGGCAGGCGCAGCAATTAGAGATTTTAAAAAAAGCCATTGCCCTCTTTTCGCAGACCCCGGACCAATGAGTCGCTACCGCTTTATCGAGGCGCAGCGCACACAGTATCCGGTGCGCCTGCTCTGCGAAGTGCTACAGGTGCCCACCAGCGGCTACTATGCGTGGCGACAAGCGCAGCGGCAAGTAGTACGCTGTGAGACACCCGCTTGGGAAATGGCATTGGTGAAGATCTTTGGCCGCCATAAACGCCGCTATGGCACCCGGCGGCTCCAGGTCGCGCTGCACCGCAAGGGCTACCGCGTGGGTCGCCAGCGCCTGCGTGCGGCCATGCGCCGGCGCGGCCTGCGCGCGCTGCAACCCAAGGCCATCACCCCGCGCACGACGGATTCGACGCACGGGCTGCGCTGCGCGCCCAACCGGCTGCTCGATCAGCCGAAGCCCACCCAAGCTAACCGCGTGTGGGTCAGTGATATCACCTATCTACCGCTGGCCAATGGCGAGTGGGCTTATCTGTGCGCGTACCAAGATAGGGCCAGCAAGCAAGTAGTGGGCTGGCAGGTCGGGGCCGCGATGCCGGAAGAACTGGTAACGACTGCTTTACAACGGGCCTTTCGGGCGCAGCAACCTACTCCAGGCTGGTGGTCCACTCCGACCGCGGCGGGCAGTACTGCGGCAACGTCTACCAGCAACTGCTGCACGACCACGGGGCGGTGCGCTCGCAAAGTCGGCGCGGCGACTGCTACGATAATGCCCAGGCGGAAAGCCTGTGGTCGCGCCTCAAAACGGAGGTGCTCGAACTGCGCGAATGGCCCGTTTTTGCTGATCTAGCGGACGCGCAGCGCAGCGTCGACGACTATTTCAACTATTATAATCATGAGCGCCTGCACTCCAGCATTGGCTATCAGACGCCGTACCACGCTCACCAACAGCCCCTTCCACTTAACGCCCTAAACTGTCCAGGCTAAACGAACCACCTCACTCAGGTTCGAGAACATAGCCATCGGCATAACGGGCGAGGCTTCGCCGGCACCGGTGGTCAGGTTGTAGTTGAGCACCCGGGGGTTGGCCTCGAAGTCGACCAGAAACGAATACAGCCGCCCATCGGCCGTGACCACCGTCATGTTGGTTTGGGGAAAGCTCTGCTAGTTGGCCTTGAGCTTGACAATGTTTTCCGCGCCCTGAGCCTTGTCGGCAATGATACCTGCGTTGCCCAGATCCACGTAGGTCACGGCGTAAGGGAAGATCAAGTGGGTGGTTTTCTGAAAGCCTACGCCCAAGTGAGAGCCAATGTGATTCTGTTCCCCAAGAGCGAGCATCTTCGGAGCCAGGGCCACCGGTACCGCCACCTCAGCTGGTGCCGGGGCCGAGAAGTTGCCTGGCAACTGTGCTGAGGTCATGGACCGGCGGGTAGCAACAGACTTTTGGGCCATAACAGGTAGGGCCGCTACCGTTAGGGCGAAGAGACCTAAGCGGCCAAGCGTGGGATGCAGTCTCATGATTTAAGGAGCAGTTTGTAGTTGGCTTTGAGATGAATTTTGACCAGCTTGATTTTCTTGCCGGCCAATGCTTTGCCCGTTTGCAGCGCAATGCCGGCGGCTTGGGCTCCTAGGCTGGACGACATGGTGAGCAGATCGGCGCTACTCGTGCCACTGGCCAACCCCTGCTTGGCGGCGTCGCGGTCCATGGAGCCGGGAATGTTGAGTCCTTCCCCGCCGTCCAGATCGTAGGCTTTCAGGCTCAAGGGAAGCAGTTCTGAATCTGCACCGATGTGGCCTCGATGGTGAGACGATTGCCCGATACCTGGCAGGTGCCATACAGGAAGCTGTTGCGCGGAATGATGCGCCCCTCCAGCTGCACATCGGAAAGCAGGCGCAACTCGTAGCCGAAGTCGGCAGTGTGGAACTGGCCCGTGACCCGGAAGTAAGCCAGCGGCGGGCCTACCTCAAAAGAGCCGAGCAGGAGCCGGCGCGGCAACGGCTATGATAACGCCCGCGCCGAATCGTTGTAGAGCCGGCTTGAAACGCAACTGCTCGCTGGCGGCAGATTCCGCGACTTGAGCGAAGCGCACCCAGAAATCAGCCATTATCTGGCTTACTACAACCACGAGCGCCGGCATTCTGCCCTCGGCTACCTATCGCCCAATCACTTTAAATCCCACTTTCAAACTACGTCTCAATTCTGTGCGGCCTAGTTAGACCACCTCAAACACCTAGGACCCGACCGTGCTCGGTTCAAGAACTTATTATTGGCTTGCCCCTAATTGAAGTATTCGATTCATTGGAGTTTCCACTCGATTGCAAGCAAGATATTGGCGCGGGTCGGTTGATGTTAATTTATAAATACTGTTCAGTACATTTACCATGCTCTGACTGCGTCCCGCCCGTTTCCTCATGCCCCGTGAGTTCCTCCTCCCACCGAGCTTATGCTTCCTGGCCCGATGAGGCCCTGCTTAGGGCATTAGTAGAAAACGACCGAACGGCCTTTGCCGAGATTTATGAGCGGTATTGGTACCGGGTGTTTGCCGTAGCGTACCGCAAGCTTAAATCCCGGGAAGTTGCCGAAGAGCTAGTTCAGGATTTGTTTGCGGCCCTCTGGCATAAGCGCGCGGAACAAGTTATTCAGCAACTCGAGTATTATCTGCTGGCCGCCATCAATCGGCGGGTTATCGGCTATTTACGGGCTCACCAGGTGCGCGCCGCCTACGCCGATTACTGCCGTCACTACCAACTCGAAACCAGCCACGAAACCGAGCACAGCCTGGCCGCTACCGATTTATCGGAAGCTTTTGCCAAAGCCCTGCTGCGCCTGCCCGAGCAATCACGGGAGGTATTTCGGTTAAGCCGCCTCGAACACATTCCCGTGCGCGACATTGCGGAGCGCCTGAATTTGTCGCCTAAAGCCGTGGAATATCACCTTACCAAGTCGCTGAAGCTACTGCGCACCTACCTGCGGGACTTTACGATAGTCGCTTTGATTTTTTTGCTTCACTAACTCACCGCGCGCCTTCCTAAAAATATCGCTTTTCAAGCCTGGAATAGCCTAAAGCAAGGTAGATCGGGCAAGCAAAGCGTAGCGTCTTAAGAAAAAAGTTGTAGTTGGGTTTAGGGGTTGACCGAAGCTGCGCGTCTTCCTCTATAGAAGCATCTTTCTCTGCCCGCTATGCTAACCCAAGCTGAATTCGAAGCCATCCTCCAACGCTACCTCGACGGCCGCAGCCAACCGGGTGAGGCGCAGCTGGTGGAGAAGTGGAGTGAGCAGCTTGGGCTAGAAGAAAATTTGGTGTTGAGCTTAGACCAGCACGAGGAAGTGCGGGCTGCTATGTGGCACAAGATAGTGGCGCTTACCGGTGGCGAGTCAACTCCCGAATTAGTTCAGGAAGAAGCGCCCGTGTTAAGCCGTCCCTTGGCTTTCTGGCAACAACCCGTTGTGCGGTGGGCCGCCGCGGCGCTGCTGGTGCTAGGAGTCGGCCTGGGCTGGTGGCTGCCGCAACGCCAAGCGCAGGTAGCGGCCACAATAGCATCGCAATGGGTCGTGAAAACCAATCGTATCCAGCAGCAGCAAGACTTAGTTTTGGCGGATGGAAGCCGCGTCACGCTTTACCCTGGCAGCACCCTTAAATACCGAGCCGGCCTGACCGGTGGTCGGCGGGAAGTGCTCCTGATGGGGCAAGCGTACTTTAAAGTGGCGAAAAACCCGGCACGGCCCTTTCTGGTGTACACCGATAAGGTGGTAACGACCGTGCTGGGCACTAGCTTCCTGGTAACTGCATACACGGGTAAAGCCGCAAAAGTAGCGGTGCGCGAAGGCAAAGTGGCCGTTCAGGCCCGCCATGGAGCGCGCCTGGACGCCACGCCGGCGCAGCCCGCCGTGAATGGAGTGGTACTGTTGCCGAATCAACAAGTGGTGTACACCGACGAAAACCATTCCCTCGACAAGATCCTAGTGGAAGAACCCGTCCTGCTGGTGCCCCATCCACTGGAATTCAAAAAGCGCCCCGTCCCGGAAGTGCTGGCGGCCCTGGAAAAGGCATACGGCGTCAACATCGTCTACGATCCGTCCCGGCTCCGCGAGTGCACCATCACCATTGCCTTCGACAACGAATCCTTGTTCGAGCAGTTGGATGTTTTGTGTAAAGCCTTGAACGCCAAGTACAAATTAGCCAATAACGCGCAGATTATATTTGAGAGTAACGGCTGTAAGTCCACCTACTAGCTAGGTTTCTTTTGTGCGTCAGGCTCCGGCCTACTGCATATACTTTTCCTCCCCGTTGACAACCATCGTCCGACGCCGCCCTTGGGCCGGACGGCAGCACAGCACGCTTTGTTGAGCGTGGAAGGCTACCCCTGTCTTTTCAAAATCATTTAAAAAATCCCACCGCAAACGTTTTCGCATATGAAAAAGCCTGTACTCCTTACGCGAAGATTCTGGGGCCCAGCTAAACTGCTTGCGCTCCACGTAGCCCTCGCCTGTCCCTTGGCGGGCACTGTGAAAGCCAGTCCGTTGCTAATGCAAGTGCTCTTGGAGCGCAAAATCTCTTTAAAGGCACAGGCGCAAACGATTGAATCGTTGCTGAGCCAACTGGAAAAGCAATTAAGCGTCCGGTTTATATACAGCCCGTCCTTGATTGGCTCGGACCGCCGGGTGACGCTGGAAGTGGCCGACAAACCGCTCACGCAAGTGCTGGACGAGTTGCTGGCCCCGCGCAAAATTCAGTATGAGGTGCGCAACAACCGCATCATCCTGAGCCAAGTTAAATCCACGGCCGATGTGCCGGTAACGGGCCAGATAGTGCAACCCAACGGCGAACCCCTGCCCGGTGTCACGATTGTAGTAAAGGGCACCACCACCGGTACGAGCACTGATGCCGAGGGGCGCTTCACGCTCAGCGTCCCGCCCGGGGGCATTATCGTTGTCAGCTCGGTCGGGTTTGTGCGCCGGGAAGTGACGATTACCGAAGCCACCCCCAACCTTACTATCAAGCTGGCCGAGGATACCAAAGCCCTGGATGAAGTGGTCGTAGTCGGGTATGGCACCCAGAAAAAAGGCGACGTAACTGGGGCCATTGCGTCGTTCAACGCCGAAAAGCTAACCGAGCGCCCCATTGCCCGCGTCGATCAGGCGCTGGTGGGGCAGCTGGCGGGCGTGCAGGTCAAGCAGACGACGGGCGTGCCCGGCCAAGGCTTTTCGGTGCAGGTGCGAGGCTCGGGCTCGATTACGGCCGGCAACGAGCCGCTCTACGTTATCGACGGCTTCCCGCTGGAAAACACGTCGCAGAACGCGGCGGGCCGGTTCGGGAGCGGCAGCCCGCTCGACAACATCAACCCCAACGACATCGAGAACATCGAGGTGCTGAAAGACGCTGCCGCCGCCGCTATTTACGGCTCGCGGGCGGCCAACGGGGTGGTGCTTATCACCACCAAGCGCGGCAAGTCGGGCAAGCCGAAATTCACGCTCAACAGCTACGTGGGCGTAACCGAGAAAGTGCGCGGGCTGGACATGCTCAGCGCCGAGGAATGGGTGGACCGGGCCACCGAAATCATCAACGCCACCTGGGTGGCATCCGGCCCGAACCGCTTGGCCAGCCAATCCACTGCGGAGCGGCAGGCCATACTGCGCAACAACACCATCAATCCCAACCTCATGATCGATGAGCGGTGGCAGCAGCCCGGCCACCCTGGTTTAACTTACATCGACTGGCAAAAGGAATCCTTTAAGAAGGGCCTGGTGCAGAACTACCAGCTGGGGGCCAGTGGCTCGACCGACTTCGTCAACTACTACGTGTCAGGCGACTACCTCAAACAGGAGGGCATTATGATCGGGTTAGGATATGAACGCTACGCGGCCCGGGCCAACGTGGAAGTGAAAGTGCTGCCCCAACTGAAGCTGGGCTTGAACCTGGCGCCCTCTTACTCCATCACCCAAGACCCCGGCATCGAAGGCAAGGACAACCAGTTGCAGTACCTGACCTTCAACATTCCGGTGGCCGAGGCCAGTGCCGGCCTCGACGCCAACACCGGCGACATTCTACCTTACGCCTGGGGAGGGCGCCCCAGCCCGGTCCGCGGCCTGGAAAACACCACCGGCGACACCAAAACCTTCCGCACCCTGGGCACCATCTACGCCGACTACCAATTTTTGCCGGGTCTGAGTTTGCGCTCGACGCTGAACCTCGACAACGCCGACGGCAACACCAAATACTTCCGGCCCGCCTTTGTGAGCGGCAGCGCGGGCAGCCGCCAGGCTTCGGCCTACTACGACGGCTACAAAAAGCTCACTTTCGTCAACGAAAACACCTTGTCGTATACCAAGGCCGTGGGGGAAAAGCACAACTTCTCGGCCCTGGCCGGCTACTCCTACAACAACACCAAGATCGACGCCCAGCGCCTGACGGCGGCCAACGGCTTTATCAACCAGGCGGTAACCACCATCAATGGCGCCACCACCGTAAGCGGCACCACCGACAACTACACCACCGAAACCCGCAACGTGCTGATTTCCAGCTTTGGGCGCTTGCAGTATTCCTATGACGGCAAGTACCTGTTTTCGGGTAGCGTCCGGCGCGACGGCTCGTCGCGGTTCGGCGAAAACGATAAGTACGGCATCTTCCCGGCCGCCTCGGTGGGCTGGCGCATCTCGCAGGAAAACTTCATGCCTAAGCAGGACGTGCTCAGCGACTTGAAGCTGCGCGGCAGCGTGGGCTTGTCGGGCAACAACAGCATCGGCGACTACAGCAGCATTGCCACGCTCGGCGTGTACACCTATTCCTCGGGGGGCTCGCTGATTCCCGGCCAAGCGCCCAACCGCATCAACAACCCCAACTTGAAGTGGGAACGGTCGCGCACCTTCGACGTGGGTCTGGACTTCGGTTTGATTAATAACCGCGTGACCGGCTCGTTGGACTACTACACCAAAACCAGCCGCGACTTGCTGCTGAACGTGCCAGTGCCCACCACGGCGGGTTTCGCCACTCAGCTCACCAACATCGGCGAGGTACTCAACAAGGGGTTTGAAGTGGAACTAAGCAGCCGCAACCTCATTGGCAAGTTCGAGTGGAGCACCTCAATCAACTTCAGCCACAACCGCAACCGGGTGGTGCACCTGGGCCCCAACGACGCGCCGATTCTGGTGGCTTCGGGCTGGGATATTGCCAACAACATTCTGCAGGTGGGGCAGCCGCTGTATTCCATCTACGCCGTTAAAACCATCGGCATCATCAGCCAGAGTGATTTGGATGCTGGGGTTGCCCGCTACGGCACCCAAACCGTGGGAGACGCCAAGTACGAAGACTTCAACGGCGACGGCAAGATCGATGCCAGCGACCGGCAGGTTGTGGGGCAGCCCAATCCTAAGTACACCTGGGGCGTCACCAACAACTTCCGCTTCAAGGGCTTCGATTTGGCCGTGCTGGTGCAGGGCCAGCAAGGCGGCTCGATCTACTCGCTGTTTGGGCGCGCCGTCGACCGCACCGGTACGGTGTACAGCGAAAACGTGCTGGGCATCAACCGCGACCGGTGGCGCTCGGCCGATGAGCCGGGCACCGGCGAGCGGGGCAAGGCTTACTCCACCTTCGGCTACACCAAACCCACCGACTGGCTGTACTCGTCGAACTACTACCGCGTGCGGCAAATCACGCTCGGCTACGACCTGGGGCTGCTGATCAAGAAAAGCGTGGCCCAGGGCGCCCGCATCTACGTGTCGGCGGAAAACTACTTCGGCAACGACCGGTACGATGGCGGCTACAACCCCGAAGCGGTGAACACAAGCGGCGGCGATTCCAACTTCCCCATCGGCGTTGACTACGGCGGGTTGCCGCTGGCCAAAACCCTAACGCTGGGTCTAAACCTTACTTTCTAACGATGCCAGTTGCTAGCAGCCAGAAGCGGGCCGCGGGTTTTCCTGCCTCAACTTCTGACTCTTGCCGCTCGTCTCTTTCCTTGGAATTCCCCATGAAAAAAATATCAACCCTCCTGCTAAGCTTAGGATTGCTGGTGTTCAGCAGCTGCGAAGATGATCTGGATCAGGTGCCCATCTCCAGCGGCTCGGTGCCCACGTTCTACAAAACGGCCGACGACTTCACCCAGGCCTTGACGGCGGTCTACAGTTCGCTGCGCTACTCCACGGCCGGGGGCTACCCCGACCGGCTCTACAACCTGGCCGAAACCCGCTCCGACAACCTCTACGCTGTGGCCGATATTGCCGGGGTGCGCGAATGGGAGCCAATCAACAATTTCGCAACCACGCTGGCGTCCAACTCCTATATCGCTGAAGCGTGGAACACCAACTACGCCTCTATTTTTCGGGCCAACACTTTCCTCGACCAACTCGCAACCAACGGCACCACCGTGGACGACGCCACCCGGGCGCGCTACGAAGCCGAAGCCAAGTTCCTGCGGGCCTTCTTCTACTTCGATTTGGTGCGCTACTTCGGCAAGGTGCCCATTCTGGATAAGCCCCTTGGCGCCGACGAAGCCGCTAAAGTGTCCCGCAGCCCCGTGGCCGACGTCTATCAACTCATCATGGCGGACCTGCAAACCGCCATTAGTGGCTTGCCGGTTTCCTATACCGGCAGCGGCAACGTGTTCCGGGCCACGTCGGGGGCTGCTAAAACCCTGCTGGCGCTGGTGCACATGACCCGGTCGGGTCCCACTTACGGCATTGAAGGTCCTGGCCTAGCCGTGAATGAATACGCCCAGGCGGCCAAGCTGCTCAACGAAGTAATTGCCAGCGGACGTTATTCCATGCTGCCCAGCTACACCAACATCTTTTCCTACACCAACGAGAACAACGCCGAAGTAATTTTCGACGTGCAGTACGTGAGCGGCGGCCAGAACTTGGGCGCCACGTATCCGGGCCAAATCGTATCCGACGACCTGTTTACCGCCCTCAGGATCCCATTTTCCTCGGGCTCACCTGATGCCCGCTTTGCCTCCAACAACCTGGTCAACTCCTACCCGACCGGCGACGTGCGCAAGGCAGCTACCTTCACCCTGAATTATACCAACATCACGGGCTTCAACGAGACGCGCCCCACCATCACCAAATACCTAAACCCCAGTTTGCGGGGCGTGAGCCGGTTTGATTGGCCCATCAACTTCATTGTGATGCGCTACACCGACGTGCTGATGATGCGAGCCGAATGCATCCTGCACGGGGCCGGCGGCACCCAGGCTGACGTCGATAACATTGTCAACCAGGTGCGTGCCCGCGCCGGCATCAGCGGCACCCTTACGGGCGTAACCATGGCTCAGCTGATGGAGGAACGGCGTCGCGAGTTTGCCGGGGAAGGGTTGCGCTGGCACGACCTAGTGCGCGAAGGCATGGCTCTAACCACTATCAACGCCTGGATAACCCAGGATGACGTGAAGCGCCGCATGAATACTATCGTGCCCAACTACGTCATCTATCCCGTGCCGCTAACCGAGTTAACGACCGTGCCCAACCTGTACGAGCAAAACCCGGGCTATTAAACAACAGCTCGCCCGCTTAGCAACACATTCCAGTCAATGACTAAAGGGGTTGGCTCCACCGGCAACCTACTGGCATTGCCAACCCTTTTTTCTGGCTCTTTCTTACTGATCTTCAATGCATAAGCACTTGCTGGTTATCGGCTTGCTCGTTCCCGCCGCGGGATTCGGGCAACACAAAGCCCTGGACATCACCACCTACGGCGCTAAAGGCGACGGCCAAACCGACAATACCGTTGCTATTCAGAAAGCGGTGGATGCCGCCGCAGGGCGCGGTGGCCAAGTGGTGGTTCCCGCCGGCCGTTTCGTGACCGGGCCGCTGACGCTCAAATCCGGTGTTGACTTGCACTTGGCGAAAGGCGCTATGCTGCTGGGCAGCACGCACCGCCTCGATTACGGCACCGTGGCCACATCGCTCCTCAATGCTACCAACCAGCAGAATGTCTCTATCACCGGCCAGGGCACCATCGACGGTCGGGGCCAAGAGTTGGTGCAGGACTTGCTGGCCGAGCTGAAAGCGGGTACGCTGCAAGACCCCGAATGGCAAGTAAAGCGCCCCACCGAGAAGAACCGGCCGCAGCTGGTGCTGCTCACGGGCTGCCGGAAAGTGCGCGTGACGGGCGTAACGTTCAAGAATTCTGCGAGTTGGGTGCAAGCCTACCGCGAATGCACCGACATGGTAGTGGACAGCATTCGGGTGGAAAGCACGGCGTACTGGAACAACGACGGCATCGACTTCGTGGATTGCCGGAACGTGCAGCTCAGCAACAGCTTCTTCAACGCGGCCGACGATGGTATCTGCCTGAAATCGGAGAACCCCCAAAGCCGCTGCGAAAACATCACGGTAACCAACTGCACGGTACGTTCCAGCGCCAGCGCCTTCAAGCTGGGCACTGGCTCGTTTGGCAGCTTCAAGAACATTAAGGTCAACGGCTTGACTGTGTACGACACCTTCCGTTCGGCCATTGCCCTGGAAACGGTGGACGGGGCCGTGCTCGAAGACATCGACATTCGCAACGTAACGGCCAAGAACACCGGCAACGCCATCTTCCTGCGCTTAGGCCACCGCAAGGGCGAAGCGCCCGGCACGCTGCGCCGCGTATATATTGGCAACGTGAAAGCGGAAATCCCCGCGGGCAAGCCCGACCAGGGGTACGCCATTGAAGGCCCCGTTTTCAAGGAGCCGCACAACGTGAATCCGGCGAGTATCGTGGGGTTGCCCGGCCACCTAGTGCAGGACGTGACGCTGGAAAACATCGACATCCGCTACGCCGGCGGCAACCGCAAAACCGTGGCCTATGCCAGCTTGGATTCGCTGGCCAGGGTGCCCGAGCGCCCGGCCAACTACCCGGAGTTTTCGATGTTTGGCGAGTTGCCCGCGTACGGCTTCTACGTGCGCCACGCGCAGGGAATCACCTTCAAAAACGTGCGTATCAGTTCCAGTGGCGCCGATTACCGGCCCGCCTTGGTCTTCGATGATGTGCAGCAACTCATCCTGCAGCAAGTGACGGTGCCAACAACTCCCAGCCAGCCGACGCTCGTTCTGCGGGACGTACCGGCCCCGCAGTTGAAACAAGTGAGTCTGCCCGGCCTCAAGCAGCAAGCCACTCTGGTGCAGGGGCGGCAACAGCCCAATAGTTCCCGGCTCTAATTTATTCCGCTTTGAAAATAAGTTACGTCTTCGTTTTGCTGACGGTGCTGGAACTGCTGTCCGGGCCTAGCCGGGGGCAGGGGCCCGATGTGGTGGGTTACGTGCAAGTGCTTTCGGGCACGGCCCCCAGCACCACGGCCTCGTCCACCAAGCACGGGTCCAGCACCACCGAACACTTGGCCAATACCTTTCCGGCGGTGGGCCGGCCTTTCGGCATGACCAGTTGGACGCCGCAAACCCGCCTAACGGAAAACAAGTGCGTGGCGCCTTACTACTACGCCGACACGCTGCTTTCCGGCTTTCGGGCCAGCCACTGGCTGAGCGGCTCCTGCACCCAGGATTACGGGAGCGTAACCATCATGCCCATCACGGGTAAGCTGAAAACCTCCGCGGCGGCCTATGCCGCGGCTTTTTCGCACCGCACCGAAACCGCCACGCCCGCCTACTACAAAGTGGCACTGCCGAAGTACCAGCTAGAAGTGGAAATGACAGCCACCGCCCGCTGCGGCCTGTTGCAAATAGTAGCCGCCACCGACGACAGCCTGTACGTGCTAATAACGCCGAATAGCGACCGGGGCCAAGGTTCGGTACAGGTGAACACGCAAACCGGTGAAGTCTCGGGCTTCAACCCGACCTACCGGATTTATCAGAACTGGGGGCAGCCGGCCGGCTTCAGCGGCTACTTCGTGGTGCAAACTGAACGGCGCAATGGGCGTGGTGGTACGTTCAGCGGCGACCAGGCCACGGCGGCCGTCAGCCTTCAGAACCGGAAGGATATGGGGGCGTTTCTAGGTTTCAAGGTGCGCAAGGGCGACACTTTGCGCCTGCGCGTGGGCACGTCGTTCAGTAGTTTGGCTGGGGCGCGGCAGAATTTGAAGGCGGAAATTCCGGGGTGGAATTTCCGGCAGCTTGTCGCTCAAAACCGCGCCGCCTGGCAAACCGCCCTGGGCCAGATTCAGGTAACGACCAGCAGGGAGCAAGACAAGCGCATCTTCTACACGGCCTTTTATCACAGCCTGCTCCAGCCCCGCCTCTTCAACGATGTGGAGGGCACTTACCCGGCTTTCGGCGGCAATGCCAAGTTGATGAAACTGGCCAAGGGCAACTACTACGATGATTTTTCGATGTGGGACACCTACCGGGCGCAGCTGCCGCTGTTGGAGCTGCTGCAACCCAAGCTGGCGAATGACTTGGTGCAGTCAATGATCTTAAAAGGCCAGCAGGGCGGCTGGCTACCTATTTTCCCGTGCTGGAACAGCTACACCGCCGCCATGATTGGGGACCACGGCACGGCCTTTATTGCCTCCGCCTACGTGCGCGGCCTGCGCGACTACGACGTGGCCGAGGCTTACCGCCTGATGCGCCGCAACGCCTTCGACCAGCCCACGCCCGCCGAGTACCTCGACGGCAAAGGCCGTCGCGCCTTGACTTCTTACCTGAAATACGGCTTCATCCCGCTGGAAGACAGCGTGAAGGAGGCTTTCCACAAAATGGAGCAGGTGAGCCGCACGCTGGAATATGGCTTCGACGATTACGCACTGGCCCAAGTA
The DNA here is from genome assembly GCF_964242765.1 of uncultured Hymenobacter sp. Lineage (NCBI taxonomy): Bacteria > Pseudomonadati > Bacteroidota > Cytophagia > Cytophagales > Hymenobacteraceae > Hymenobacter > uncultured Hymenobacter sp. The sequence continues at coordinate 12,052 of NZ_CAXTBM010000064.1, read as the reverse complement.
GCCAAGGGCTTGGGTAAAACCGCCGATTATCACACCTTGATGAAACGCGCGCAGGCGTACCGCCACGTCATCGACCCCACGGTGGGTCTAGCGCGGGGCCGCTACGCCGACAACCGGTGGTACGCGCCGTTTCGGCCCGATGTGCGCGAGTTCTACATCACCGAAGGCACGCCCCGGCAGTACACGTTCTACGTGCCGCACGATGTGCCGGGTCTAGCGCAACTCATGGGCGGGCCCGCCCAGCTGGAAGCCTCGCTCGACACTCTGTTTGCCCGCGGCGAGTACTGGCACGGCAACGAGCCCGGCCACCAGATTCCGTTTATGTACAATTACACGGCCTCGCCCTGGAAAACTCAGCGCGCCGTGCGCCGCATTCTCACCGAGGAATACACCGATGGCCCCGGCGGTCTGAGCGGCAATGATGATGCCGGCCAGATGTCGGCGTGGTACGTGTTTGCCGCGCTTGGTTTGTACCCGCTCAACCCCGCATCCGATGAATACCAGCTGTGTACGCCCTTGTTTGACCGCGCCACGGTGCGGCTGCCGAACGGTAAGACGCTGGAAATCAGAACGAAGAAAGCTACTTCTGCGGCAATCTATATCGCTGGCGTGCAGTGGAACGGCAGAAAATACCCGTTCTCTTACCTGCACCACGCCGACCTGATTCAAGGTGGGCAACTGGAACTGGACTTGCAGGCGGCACCTGCCAAAGCGTGGGCGCAAACCACTAAATAAACCGTTGCAGAAAACCACACCAAGCGAAACCGACATCTCTGCTGCTTTTACCTCGGTGCGACACCACCTGAGGGTAAGGGCCGTGGGAATCCCTTACGAAGTAGTAGGGATGTCATCTTCGCTTAGGCCAACAAACTCGATTTCGCGAGTAGCACAAGCACACCGGCGCCCGACCGTGCTGGACGGCTTCGTGAAGGCAGCACATTGGCCTTCTCCCTCGACCATGCCACGAATATCACCGTGCGCAACAGCTCAGTGCGCTGGGGCGACAATCGGCCTGAGTACTACGCTCACGCGCTGGAAAGCCACGCCATAACCGACCTCAGCATTTTAAATCCAATCGGCAAATCGGTCTTCCCGAAGAAGCTGGTCGCCATCAAGTGATAAACTAAACTTCCTCTGTATTCCATGTTGCACTCCCGCCTGCTTGGTGCCGCCGCGCTGCTTTTAGTGTCGCTGACGAGCCTAGCTGACAAGCCTCGTCCTCAAGATCAACTGCTATCTAGCCCCGACAAGCAGCTGGGCGCGAGCGTCTCGGTGGTAGCGGGCGAAGCTTCTTATAGCATTTATCGGGGCGGCAACCGCTTGCTCTTACCCTCAAAGCTGGGCGTGGTCCGCGAGGACGCGGATTTTTCGAAGAACTTGAAGCTGCTCAGCACCGATAAAGTGCGGCGCGTCACGGAACGCTACTCGCTGCCGGGCGGCAAGCGGACGAACTGCGTTTACGAAGCTAACGAGCAAGTATACCACTTGCAAAACACCACCGGCGAGGCGTTCAACGTTGTTTTCCGGGTGTCGAATGACGGGGTGGCTTTTCGATATGAATTTCCGGGTAAGTCAACGGACCTCAAGAAGATAAAGGAGGAAACTACGTCTTTCCATTTCGACACGGATACGCGCACCTGGCTGCAACCCAAGGCTGATGCCCAGACTGGCTGGAAAAATACCAACCCCTCCTACGAACTGCACTACCTGCCCGACCAGCCCGCCGGGCAGGCCTCACCCACGCGCAACGGCTGGGTGTACCCCTCCCTGTTCCGCACCCACGATACCTGGGTGCTGCTCACCGAAGCCAACCTGGGCCGCACGTACTGCGGCACCGCGCTCCGGGCCGATTCGCCCGGCAACGAGTACCGCGTAGGTTTCCCGCAGGCGGCCGAGGTGTTTCCGGGCGGGACGCTGAATCCCGAATCGATGCTGCCCTGGCGCACGCCGTGGCGCATCATCACCATCGGCAGTTTGAAAACCATCGTTGAATCAACGCTGGGCACGGATTTGGCCGCACCTTCCGTGCTGCAAGCCGCCGATTACATCCGCCCCGGCAAGGCCGCTTGGAGCTGGGCGCTGGGCACCGACGATGCCACCAACTACGACACGCAACGTCAGTTCATCGACTACGCCGCCGACATGGGTTGGGCCTACGTGCTGGTTGACGCCGACTGGGACACGCGCATCGGCTACGACAGAATGCAGGAGCTGTCCACCTACGCCAAAAGCAAAAAGGTGAGTTTGCTGCTCTGGTACAACTCTTCCGGTTCCTGGAACCTGACCGACTACCACCCCAAAAGTGCGCTGCTCGCCCACGCCGACCGAGTGACAGAGTTTAGCCGTCTGCAAAAGATGGGCATTAGGGGCCTGAAAATCGACTTTTTCGGTGGTGATGGACAGTCGTTCATGACCTACTACCAGGACATTCTGCGCGACGCGGCCGACTATCGGCTACTCGTCAATTTCCACGGCGCGACCCTGCCCCGGGGCTGGCACCGCACCTATCCCAATCTGATGACTACGGAGGCCATCCAGGGCTTCGAGGCCGTGTACAACAAGCAGCGCGAAGCCGATCTGGAGGCCCAGATGTGCACGATGGCCCCTTTCGCCCGCAACGTGTTCGACCCCATGGACTACACGCCCGTGAGCTTGAAACCCTTTGAAAAACCGAACGTGGCGCGCAAAACCACCAACGGCTTCGAGTTGGCGCTGGCCGTGGTCTTTCTTTCGCGCATTCAGCACTACGCCGAAGAGCCCAAGGGTATGGCCCAGCAACCCGCCGAAGTGCAGGACGTGCTGCGCCAAATCCCGGCCGTATGGGACGAGGTGAAGTTTCTGGACGGTTTTCCGGGAAAATACTACGTGGTAGCTCGCCGCGCTGGTACGCGCTGGTACGTGGCGGGCATCAACGCCGAAGCCACCTCCAAAACGCTGAGCCTTGACTTGTCCTTTCTGCCCGTCGGCCAAGCGCTCCATCTCATTGGGGATGGCGCCGACCAATATTCCTTCGCGCAACAGAACCTCGCCGCCGGCAAGAAGGTGCGCGTGACCCTGCAGCCTAGCGGCGGCTTTCTGCTCTACAGCCAGGCGAAGGGAAAGGGTCAGTAAAATAATCACCGCTTTTTAAGTCCCACAAATCGCCGTATTGACTTAACACCTCTATGAAACATAGGCTACTTAGCTGCCTGATTTGCAGCATCCTGCTTCTCACCACTCCTGTTCTTGCGCAGCAACCCGCCACCCTGGCCAACTATAGCTTGGCTGAAACTCCGCCCATGGGCTGGAGCAGTTGGAACACGTTCAAGAAGGAGCCCAGCGAGGCCGTAATCAAGCAAACGGCCGACGCTATGGTAGCTACCGGCCTCCAAAAAGCAGGCTATCAGTACATCAATATTGACGACTTCTGGAGCACCGGTCGCGATGCCAAGGGGCGCATCCTGGTGGACACCGTGAAGTTTCCGCACGGCATGAAGGCCGTGGCCGACTACATCCACAGCAAGGGCCTGAAAGCGGGCATCTACACCAACATCGGTACGGAAGCCAACTACGCTACTTTGGCCAGCGGCGGCTACTACGACCAAGACCTGAAAACCTTCGCCGACTGGGGCTATGACTACGTGAAAGTGGACGTGAACTTCGCCAAAGACCGGTCAGAAGGTGCTTACACCAAAGAGTTTACGCAAGTAGCGGAAGCCATTAGGAAAACCGGCCGGCCGATGCTGCTTAACATTTGTAACCAAGGTGGCGGCAGCTACCAGCACTGGGCTCCCAGTCTGGGCAATACCTGGCGGGTGGGCGGCGACATCGACCATATGCCCAAAGGCGCCACTACGCAGTGGGCGGGCGTTATGTTCGAGTTAGACCGCATGGCGGCTGTGTCGGCTATTGCTGGCCCCGGCCACTGGAACGATGCCGATATGATGCTGGTGGGCGTGGGCACCGATGGCGGCCGCCTCACGGTAATGACGCCTACGGAGCAGCAAGCCCACTTTTCGTTGTGGTGCCTGCTGGCCTCGCCGCTCGTCATCGGCAACGACCTGCGCCACATGACGCCCCAAACGCTGGCCATTCTCACCAATAAAGAAGTTATTGCGGTGAACCAAGACGCGCTGGGCGTGCAGAGCACTCTGCTCTATGAGCAAGTCCGTGGCCTCCAAGTGTGGACGAAAAAGCTAGAATCGAAAACCGGCAATAAGTACGCCGTAGCGCTGTTTAACCGCTCCGCCAATGACGCGGAAATGACCCTGGATTTGCGCAAGCTCGGTTTCGCGGGCAAGGTGGCCGTGCGGGATTTATGGGCCCATAAAGACCTGGGCAAGTTGACTGGTGAGTACGCCGTGAAGGTGCCCAGCCACGGCGTGCAGTTGTTGGTCGTGCAATAGCGGCTGAGCTACTCCTGACCATCTGCAATCTATCATATGAATAGTATTTCGACATCAGTCTATTCTGCTCTACAGCGTCGTATTGCATTGCTGCTCCACTCTGGCGTGACTTGGGGGTGGTATGCACTACTGCTGTTTCTTTCGTCCCACATGAGCCAGGCGCAACAGGCCCCAACCGCGCCAAAAATCGAGAAACCGGCCAAAACCTGCTACCTGTTTGCGTCCTTTCGCCAGAACGGCGAGGATGGGCTGCACCTGAGCTGGAGCAACGACGCTTATACTTGGCACCGCCTGAAAAACGACGTATCCTTCCTAGTGCCCACCGTGGGTGAGCAGAAAATCATGCGTGACCCCTGCCTCTACCAAGGTCCCGACGGCACCTTTCACTTGGTCTGGACGACGGCGTGGCGCGGCCAGACCATCGGGTACAGTTCCTCGAAAGACCTAGTGCACTGGACTCCGCAAGTAGCGCTGCCCGTTATGACCGACGAGCCCGACTGCCTGTACACCTGGGCCCCTGAAGTCCGCTACGATCCGGCGCAGAAAAACTACCTGGTTTATTGGAGCAGCGCCCTTAAATCCGAGCAAAAGGCGGACTCCACAGGCAAGCTCCGGCACTATGCCCGCACGTATGCCGTGCGCACCCGCGACTTTAAAAGCTTCTCGAAACCCACGCTGTTTTTCAACCCCGGCCACGCCCAAATCGACGCCAGTCTGCTCGCTGATAAGGGCCGCTACCTGCTGTTCTACAAGTACGCCTACCGGGGCATCGCCTACGCCGTGGCCGACAACCTTGCTGGCCCCTGGCGACCGGTGCTGCCGCCCTTCACCACCGACGATTGGGAAGGCCCCTGGCCGCTGAAAGTGGGCAAAGATTACCTGGTATTCATCGACAACTTTAAGTCGAAAAGCCGCATGGGAGCTTGGCGTTCCTCGGATTTGAAAACCTGGATTGATGTCTCGTCCGAAGTGCATTTCCCGGTTGAGCAGCTCCATGGCTCGGTGCTGCCCGTTTCCGGCAAGCTGATCGAACAGTTGATACATTAATGGCTATGAAGTATATCTTGTCAAGTAATCGTTTCAGGCAAGTTGCCGCGCTGCTGTGTGTCTGGGTTGCGACGCTGCTTAGCGCCCAAGGGCAAATGGTTAAGCTCGCGGCCATTCCGTCGCCGGTGCTATTTCGGGGCGACGGCAGAACGGCATACCGCGACCCGGCCGTGCTCTACGACCGGGGCACGTTTTACTTGTATTTCACGCTGTCGGAGGTGGAGGCAGATGGCAAGGTGTACATGTACACGGCCTTCGCTAAAAGCAAGGATTTAATACAGTGGACCGCGCCTAAGAAAATCACCGTCAAAGACCAAAACCTTGATTATTCGAGTCCAGGCAACGTGATTCGCTATCAAAACGAGTGGGTGCTCTGTTTGCAAACCTACCCCCGCCCCAATTACACCGCCGACCAGATGCCGCGCTACGGCAGCAAGGATTCCCGCGTGTTCATTATGCGCAGCAAGAACCTGGAAGACTGGAGCCAACCCGAGCTGCTCCAGGTGAAAGGGCCCAGCGTGCCGGAAGCGGAAATGGGCCGCATGATTGACCCGTATCTGCTGGAAGACAAAGACGAGCCGGGCAAGTACTGGTGCTTCTACAAGCAAAACGGCGTAAGCCGCTCCTACTCGCGCGACCTGAAAAAGTGGACGTTTGCCGGCACCGCCGAATCAGGAGAAAATGTGTGCGTACTTACGCAAAACAACGAATATCTGCTCTTCAACTCGCCGCCTAACGGCATCAGCATTAAAACCTCACGCGACCTGAAAACCTGGCACGACCGGGGCACGCTCATCACGCTGGGCCAGGAAAAATGGGACTGGGCCCAAGGTCGCCTCTCCGCCGGCACCGTGCTCGATTTAACCCAGGTAGCCGGCATCAACAAGTATCTGCTGTTCTTCCACGGCTCGGGCCCGCTAACCGAGAAAGAGGGCGACTTCGACAAAAACGCCTCCTTAGGTGTAGCTTGGAGCACCGATCTGTGCACCTGGGACTGGCCCGGCAAATGACCATGCCCCCAATGACGATGACGTCCGGGTCCAGGATATTGACAACCACGCTCGCGGCTTGGCCGAAATAATCGGTTAGGCGTTGTAAGGTTTGCTCAGCCACCGAATCGGTACCATCGACAGCGCGTTACAACGGGGTCCGCCGTCGCATCTTCCACCCGGGCACCTCAGACAAAACGGGCATTCGACTCCATAACAGACAAGGGTAGGCAGTGACAGCCCAGTAGACGCTACGGGAGGTGGGGCAAGCGGGGGCCATCCCAGTTAATGTGCCACAACTCCTCGAAGTTGGTGGTATAGGCCGGCGTGCGCTGTTGCTGGCGGCTGGTCTACTCCCCCCTGCCGCCCCTTTGTGAACGTGGGCTACGGCAAAGCTTACGGTGCCCGTTCCGCCTTCATCTCAGCAGTCTTCAACCTTGACTGGTCGGTCAGGAAGCTGCCTCTGTTAAGTGGTTGGTCGGCGCAAAACGATTCATCAGACCGGCGCTTGCGCGGCGAGCCTATGATCCAAAGGACGAGTTGGGGATTTGCGGGGTGCAGTCGGGCAGTCTTATCTAGGAAGACAGTTGGTTGCTGTCCGGGTTCTGCACGTGTGGGTGATGGCGATTGATGATGACCACCGAAAAAGGAAAGGGTTCGGCATCGCGCTTCTCGATGCGAATGCAGCCATGCTCTTGTAAATCGGTCACGAGTGCCCGCCTCTCCGGCTCGGCCAGCTCATTCATTTTTTCCGCTAACTGACGGAAGAAAGGAGTTAGCCAAACCTCTTCCACCCCCCAGGTTCCCGCCATCTCCAGCATAAACTGCAGGCAGCGTAGCGAATTCGCGTTGGTAAGCGGTCGAATCGCCGCGAAAGAACCCGCTTGGGTAGCGACGGCAGAGACCGGTGGTACTCCTATCGACTTGGCGCCGTTCTCCCCGGCATTGCTGCTCGCTGGCTTGCGCAGAGTACTGGTTGGCCGGCGTAGTGCCCGTAAGCTTTCCTGCCGAGTTGCCGGCAGCAATGCCTGGGGATCAATCAGGCTATTGTCCCCAATAATTTGCAGCAAGTCTCCCGAAGTAGAATCTCGAAAGCCGACGACAATTACGCGCCGGGCTTGTCGGCGTAGATGTTGGATCACGGGGATATAGTCCCGGTCGCCTGCCATGAATACGAACGTTTTGATATCGGGCCGCGTGTATAACACCTCTAACGCATCAATGCATAGCTGCATATCAGCCGCATTCTTGTGCTCGGTTCCCAGTACGTTGCGAGTGGTAGCACCAAGCAGGTAAAGGTCGCCTAACTGGGCTGCCGGCCCAATCCGCTCGAAATCGGCGTACGCATTCAGTACGAGGGGCTCAATCCTTAACTCGTTGCGTAAATGTTCTCGCAAGCCCCGTATCGCTTCTAACACGCATTCTTGCGGGTCAACTAGGGTCGGGTAATTATTCTTGAAGTAGTAGTAAAAGTTTTCATAATCCACTAGTATGGTACCATAGGTAATTTCTTGCTTGTATTCCATGTTTAGCGTAAGCTTCTAAGAAGATGGTCGAAGTAAACGTAGTGAAGAAACGAATTCTGTCTAACAGGAGCAGCAGTATACCAGCCCTTCTATATGATTCCTGGTTTTATCAGCGTTGGTCCTGATAGCCCTCAAGGGTTTTAGGTGTCCCGCAAGAAGCTTTTATGACATAAGAAATGACGTTAAAAATTGCCCTCCTCCCCCTCCTGCTAGCCGTTTCACCTATTGCTTCGGCCAAAAAGGCCTATATGCCCCTTGAGGCGATTGCCTCGCAAGCAGATTATATTGTTATCGGGGAAATCGTCTCCGCTGACCCAACGTCATATCGATTCAAAGTGGCCGAATACATTAAAGGCAGCGGCCGCCAAATCCTAACAGTCCAGCAGTTTGCAGAATGGACATGCGATGTTCGCTACGCCAAGGCGGCCAAAGGACAACGCCTGTTTTTGTTTTTAAAGAAACACCATACCGCCCTGGAAATCATCGATGGTAGTAGCGGAGAAATGCCGATCATCAACCATACGGTAACGTTGCCGTACGAATCCTACGCCTATCAGTATGGAAAGCCGTTCGTACCCTATTCCATTGCTTTGCAGGAATTCAAGACCGGCATAAAGAAGCTTGTAAGCTGTTTCAACATCCCGGCAGATCCTAATCCTTTCTCCACTAATTCCAAGGCTGTCGTACAGTTATGCGGGGCAGACGAAATAAAGGCGTTTCGGTCTGCGAGTAAGTTTACGGGCTGGCTATACGAGCGAATCAGGACCCGTTATTCTATAGCCAATAAGTAGAGCAAAAGAACAAAGCCCGGCCAATGGTCGGGCTTTGCTCTTTTGCAATTGCTATCTCTTTACCCTACCAATCAGTAGGCTGGCGTTCAGGCGCGGTAGGCAGCACCGGGTGCACGCATTACGGCACAATTTTATATAACGCGCCTTTGCCGCTCTCGAGTAGCACCGTCAGCAGGTAGAGTTCCCCCGCGTTATCTTCCCCGAAACTGTACACGTGCCAATAGCCCGCCGTGCGCGAAATCGGCAGTTTTTGACGGGTCCACGTTTTGTTGCCCGTATCGGTTAGCTGCCAGATGGGGCCGCTCCAGTCGGCGAAAATGTATTTACCCGTCAGTGCCGGGATGGCTTGGCCGCGGTACACGAACCCGCCCGTTATGCTCAGCCCTTCCGCATGAGCGTATTCGCTGATCGGGTTAAGCCAGTTCTTGGGGTCGGGGTCCGCTTCGTTGTGCGCGTGCAATCCTTCGCGCACCCGCCAGCCGTAATTGGCGCCTTTCTCGACGATGTCGACCTCTTCAAACTTGTCTTGTCCGACATCCCCGGCAAACAGGCGACCGGTTTTGCGGTCGAAGCTGATCCGCCACGGATTACGGAACCCATACGCATAGATTTCAGGTCGCGGGGCAGGACTGCCAGCGCTTTGTTTGCCAGCGAAGGGGTTGTCTGGGGGGATACGATAGGGCGGCTGGTTGATGTCAAGGCGCAGGATTTTCCCCATCAGGGAGCCGAGATTCTGGGCGTTGCCGATCGGCCCGTGCTGGTCGTGTTGCCCCCCACCGTCGCCGACCGTGATGTATAGGTAGCCGTCAGGACCGAACTTGAGATCCCCACCGTTATGGTTGGATTCGGGATCCGCCATCCTGAGCACTGTCCGCCTAGAGGCTTTGTCGGCCAGCTCGCCGTTGGTAGAGACAGTGTATTCCCGCACTTCTTCCTGGTTATCGACGCCTTTTCGCCCCCCGGCCGGCGTGCTGCAATAGAGGTAAAATTTACCGTTTTTGGCGTAGTCCGGATGGAAAGCCAGTCCTAATAGCCCCCGTTCATCGTAGCCGTCGCGCTTGACAATTTCCTGCGAAATATCGAGAAAGGGTTGGGTCCGTAATTTCCCGTTGTCTAGAATGCGAATGCGGCCTTCCTGCTCGCACACGAACAGCCGGTTAGCGGCCGAGCCGGGCGCAACCGCAAAAGCTGTGGGGTGGGAAAGCTGATCGGAAACAAGTTGCAGTTTGACCGTGGGGGCCGGCTTTGACGCTTGCCCCAAGGTAGGGTAAGCCGTTAGCAGGCCCCCAAGGGAAATTACAGCTAGAAGCATTTTATGCATATAATTCATCTCTTGACTTTCAGAAAAGACTCAAACAGTAGTCCATGGGGCTTTACGATGTCTCCACTTCAGTACGCTGCTCGCTCTAGGACGTAGTGCCTTTGATCGTGCTCTAGGGGTAGCATACCCGGGCACAGCGGTAGAGCCATTTTCTAGCCGGGGGAAAGATACTACTTCATCTTGCCCCGTTCGGCTTCGACTAGACAACTTACCCGTCGCTATTCAGAAACCCAATAATCTCGGCATTCACCCGTGCGGGCTCTTCCAAGTGGAGCCAGTGCGTTGCGCCTTCAATTATTACCAGGTGTCCGTGGTCACATAAATCGCGCGCGGCGTAGGCGACATGGTGTTCGAGAAAGCTGTCGTGCTCACCCCAGAGCACGAGGGTCGGCACTTGAATTCGGGTTGGCTGCGCCGGCTTTTCCCGCTCGCGCAGTGCCCGGTAGTAGTTGAGCATAGCGGTCAGCGAGCCCTGGTCCCAGGCCTGTATATATTGCTCTAGTTCGCCTGGCTTAAACGCGTCCGCTCGTGCCGTGCTCTCTACCATGGCGCGCAGGCCCGCGAAATCGAGCGCACTGAGCGCGGTCTCCGGCAACCAGGGCAATTGAAACACGGCCACATACGTGCTGCGGAGCGCCTGGGTCGGATGCGTGAAGGCCTGCTCAGCCCACAAGTCCGGGTGGGGCGCATCCATAACGACCAGCCGCCGCAAGCGGTCGGAATGGCTAGCGCCCACGCCCCAGGCAATGATGCCGCCCCAGTCGTGCCCCACCAAGTAAAAGCGTTCGGCTTCGTAGTGATCGGCTAGTGCCAGCACGTCCGCCACCAGCCGATCGAGTCGATACGCGCTCACCTCCTCGGGGGCCTCGCTTTGGTTATAGCCGCGCAGATCAGGCACCACAACCCGGTAACCGGCCTCGGCGAACGGGGTGATCTGGTGACGCCAGGCCCACCAGAACTCCGGAAAGCCGTGCAACAGGATGAGCAGGGAACCATCGACTGGGCCAGCCTCGACTACATGAAGCGTGAGGCCATTGACCACCTGTTTGCTGCTTTTCCACCCTGCTTCCATCGTCCCTTTGTTGTTGCGTGGCCCCTTACTAGCTGGACGTAAAATAACGCCATGGGGTTTTCACCTAGAGAAAGCACTAAGTGTCAGAGAGCAGGAAGCCCAACCACTGGCCGGGCTTTGTAAGGCTTGGAGTGTGCCTTACCGAGCTACTCCGCACACTCGGTGAAATGAAAGAGTTTCTCATGGGCAGCCTACACCGAGCGAACCAGCCACAGGTCCTAAGACCTCACTGATAGAATATCGGCATTCGGCCGTCGTACAAGGCAAAGCACGCCTCGGTGGCAAAGGCTTGATACCGGAGCGGGTGCCGAGACTCCTGTTCCGGCCACCGCTCACAGTAGAACGAGTCCAGGGCATAGAGTTCGATACGGTAGTTGTCTTGCCAGCGCTGGGCAATCAGGACCCCGTACGCATGCACATAGTGATGTTTGTCAAGCACGGTCAAGGCTTGAAATTGCGAATACGTGAGCGCCATAACTGTAAAGAGGGTGCAATAGGCGGTGGAGAGCAGAAAGGCCGGCCCCACCGCTTCTAAGGGAGAAGCGGCAGGACCCGGTAAGCGGACAAAGACGGCAGGGAGAAAGCCCGTACAGAGCACCGTACGCTTCGTGACCCGCCGGACCCGACTACACGAGTGCCTGTGCAAAGCAGAGACCAATCTGCTCAAACAATTCAATTTGTTTGTATTTATTTACTTTATTAGAATTCTAATAGTAGACTTGGTGCCTGTGCATGCGGCAGTCTGGTGTTCCCTTTGGTATGTTAGTTATTCGTGATGTTATAAAAAGACATCGGGGCTGGGAGCCCGACGCACCTATCCTATACGCGCATAACTAACTACCTAGGCCAGCACAATCCGCCTGCCTGGCCGCTCCACTTCATAATCCTGGATTACCTGCTGCAGGATAGCCATATCCTTCG
>NZ_CAXTBM010000063.1:0-31290 GCF_964242765.1 uncultured Hymenobacter sp. | reverse complement strand
GTCTTGGCCGGGCGTGCAGGTAAGGCGGACCAACAGGTCAATGGCTTCGTCGGAGCCGTTGCCGAGAAAAATCTGGGCGGGCTCCACTCCTTTCAGCTTGGCCAACGGTGCTTTCACGGCGCGCTGCTGCGGGTCGGGGTAGCGGTTGAAGAGGTCCGGGCCGGCGCTACCAAGGCTGTTCTCGTTGGCGTCGAGCATTACATGGGCTTCCCCCTGAAATTCGTCGCGGGCGGAAGAGTATGGTTTCATGGCCCGGATATTGGGTCGGACTAGGTTATCTAGTGCAAACATCGTGTTGAGTTTTCAATGAATGGATAGCAAGCAAAAATGACGGTGGGCACCCGGCTAGATCATGCGGTTGCAACTCCTGGCCGGGTGCCCCATCAATGCTGCTGATTCATTGCGAATTGCTCGTTGTGGATGGAATCCAGACGCAGCGTTACGGCCCGGGCGTGGGCGTGCAGGCCTTCCGCCTCGGCCATGGTTTCCACTACCGGCCCAACCTGCAACAGACCTTCGGTGGTGATGCGCTGGAAGGTGATTTTCTTGAGAAACGAATCCAGCGACACGCCGCTGTAGTTGCGGGCGTAGCCGTTGGTAGGCAAAGTGTGGTTGGTACCCGAGGCATAATCACCGGCCGCCTCGGGCGTGAGGTGACCCAAGAAGACGGAACCCGCGCTGGTAACACCTTCCGCCAGCTGCTCGGGGTTGCGCACGGCCAAAATCAGGTGCTCGGGCGCGTATTGGTTGGAGAAGTACAGCATCTCCTCGGGGGTGCGAAGCAAAATAGCCCGGCTTTCGTCCAAAGCCTGGGTTGCTACCGCGGCGCGCGGCAACTCTGTTAACTGCCGCGCTATTTCCACTTGGGTCTGCTCGATGATCTGCATCGAGTCCGAGAGCAGAATGACCTGCGAGTCGGGGCCGTGCTCGGCTTGGCTGAGCAGGTCGGCCGCCACAAAAGCGGGGTTGGCAGTGGCATCAGCAATAACCAACACCTCCGACGGACCAGCGGGCATATCAATGGCCACACCGTAGCGGGTAGACAATTGCTTGGCGGCCGTCACGTACCGATTACCAGGGCCGAAAATTTTGTCGACGCCCGGCACGCTTTCGGTACCGCCGCTGAGCGCGGCCACCGCCTGCGCCCCACCGGCCTTGATGATGGTTCCGATACTGAGCAACTGCGCCGTGAACAGAATCACGGGATTGATGGAGCCGTCTTTCTGCGGTGGGGTGCACAGCACTACTTCCGGGCAACCCGCCAACCGCGCGGGCACGCCCAGCATTAATAAGGTACTAAACAGCGGCGCCGTGCCGCCCGGAATGTAAAGCCCCACCCGCTGCACGGGCACGGCCCGCCGCCAGCAGCTCACGCCCGGCATGGTTTCCACCCGCTTTTCTTCTTCGCGCTGGGTGGCGTGGAATTTCCAGATGTTGGCGTGTGCCTGCCGAATAGCCGTTTGCAACTCCGATGGTACCTGCGCCACGGCCGCCAGTATTTCCTCGGCCGTTACGCGCAAGCCCGCACTTACGTCGGCACCATCGAAGCGCTGGGCATAGTCCACCAGAGCCGCGTCGCCGCGTTGGCGCACATCCTCGAAAATCTGCTGCACCCGCTGCTCGATGTCCTGGGCTTGCTGCGCGGCGGCTCGCTGCTGCAACGCAACCCAATCTGGCTGGGCCGGGTATTGAAAGACTTGCATTGATGGGATTGTTGATTGGTGGAGGTTGATTGGTGATTGGTTGAAGTTGATTTGATTGCTGATACTTGCTGGCTGCTCCTTATAGAGAAGAGCATAAGGACATTCAACAAGCAGCATCGCAACAACCAGCCATCAACTAATCATCTTCTCGATGGGCAGCACCAGGATACCTTCGGCGCCCACGGCTTTGAGCTGGCCGGTGATGTGCCAGAAGTCGTCTTCATTGACCACCGACTGTACCGACACCCAGCCTTCCTCGGCTAAGGCCGTAACCGTGGGGGACTTGATGCCCGGCAGCAGCGCCTTCACCGCGGCCAGCGAGGCCGTGGGCGCATTGAGCAGAATATATTTGTTGCGGCGGGCGCGGCGCACCGCCTGCATCCGAAACTGCAATTGCTCGAGTATTTCGCGCTTCTCCGCGGAAAGGTTCTGGTTGGCAATAAGCACGGCCTCCGACCGAAACACGGTTTCCACTTCCCGCAAACCATTACCGAGCAGCGTCGAGCCGCTGCTCACGATGTCGCAGATGGCCTCGGCCAAGCCAATGCTCGGCGCAATTTCCACCGAGCCGCTGATGGTGTGCAGGTTGGCTTGCACGCCGTGCTCGGCCAGGTATTTGCCGAGAATGGCCGGGTACGAGGTGGCAATGTTCTTGCCCTGCAAGTCAGCTACCGAGTCGTAGCCGGCGGCGCGGGGCACGGCTAAACTCAGGCGGCACTTGCTGAAACCCAACGGCTCGATTTCCAAGGTGGGATAACCGGCTTCCACCAACACGTTTTGCCCCACAATGCCGAGGTCGGCCACCCCGTCTTGCACGTAGCCGGGAATATCGTCGTCGCGCAGGTACAGGATTTCGAGGGGAAAGTTAGTGGCTTCGGTTTTGAGTTTGTACGAGCTGGCAACGAAGCTAATACCACACTCCCGAATCAGGTTCAGCGAGTCTTCGCTTAAGCGGCCCGACTTCTGGATGGCAAGACGAATCATAAAGGGTAAGGAAACAGAGGAAGGGGTAGGCAAGCAGCCAACGGCTGTGGAAGCCCTTCCAGAACGTAAGAAATCGGGAATTGGCCGCGGCCAAGCAAGCAACGACGGGTGGGGCCACCTTTCTGGGGTGACCGGGCGACCAGGACTGGGCGCCCAACGGGACAATATGGTGCGTTATTCCTCTAAAAAGAGGAATGGTGCCCGTGCTGGTGACGATGCGCCGCGCGCAGCCCAACTGCTTCGCCAAGGGCGAGAGCAGCCACGGGGCCGATAAAGCAAAAACAAGGCGCGGCAGGAGCAGGCATACACAAGAGGAGATGGCGCAAAAGTACAAGCTGAGTTGACAGAACAAAATATTTTCCAAGAAAACTTCTCTCGAACTCGGAACTTTAGCTATCCGTTTCGTTTCAACCCAGTCTTGGCACTATTGTTTCTGAGCTTGAGCTGTTGCTCGGTTCGGGCAGCTAGTGCGCATCTGGTCCCGGTTCTCTTTCCTGCCCTTCCTTCTGCCTATTGTTTGCTATGCGTTGTTGTCTTTCCCAGGTTGTTTCCACGATCGGCACATGGCTGCTGCTCTCGTTACTACCCGCTCCGGCGGCACGGGCCCAAACCAATTCGGCGCCTGCCGCGCCCGCTGCTCGTGCAGAATCGCTGATTCCGCTGCCGCAACCGAGTCCGCACGTGGTGCTTCAGCACGCCGTCGGGCTTACCGACATTGTCGTGGACTACCATGCGCCGAGCGTGAAAAACCGGGTGATCTGGCAAGGACTCGTGCCCTACAACCAGATCTGGCGGGCGGGGGCCAACGAAAACACCGTCATCAGCTTCAGCGACACGGTCCGCATCAACGGCAAAAAACTACCCGGCGGCAAGTACTCGTTCTACATCATGCCCCGCTCCGACCAGGATTGGGAGCTGGTCTTCAACCGCGTCACCACCCACTGGGGCGCGGAAGGCTACCACGAGAAAGACGACGTGTTGCGTGTTCCGGTGGTACCCGAAGCCTCCGCTCACCACGAAACGTTGCTTTACTGGTTTTCGGAACTGACAGCGGGTAGCGCCCACCTCAACCTAAGCTGGGAAAAGAAAACGGTGAGTTTCTTTCTTGATACCAATGTGCAGGCCCGGGTGGTGGCGGGAATTGAAAAAGCCGTGGCCGCGCGCCCCAACGATTGGCAGCTCCTGGCGCAGGCTGCCGAGTATCTGGTGCAAAACAATCTCAACGGCGAGCAGGCCCTGCGCTACATCAACGAGTCCATTCGCCTCCAGGACGTCTACCTCAACAACTGGATTAAAGCCCGCCTCTTGGCCTCGAAGCAGGATTACGATACGGCCATCGTCTTCGGCCGCAAAGCCATTAAACTCGGTGAAAAAGACGATAGCACCTTCCAAAACCAACTACCCACCATGCGCGTCGCGCTGATTGAGTGGCAATCAAAAGCCTATTGAAGGGCTTCTGAAAGCCTAAAAAAGTCCGTTAGCTAGAGCTAACGGACTTTTTTAGGTGTGCTGTTGACGCTTTTTAAATTCAACTTTAGGGGCGGCGGGGCCGCAGAAAAGTGTTCCGGGGCCTGCCAACAGCGGACCCAACACCTGCGTATGCCCTCCACTACCGAGCGCAGCAACCAGTTGCTCCCCACTTTCCCTGTTTTTCGGCTATGTTGAAGCGCGTTTAACGCAAGCCCGTTGCATCCAACCTCGGCTTCAGGCCCGAAAACGTCAACTGCCGCCGTCGGCGCTGATGAGCCGTAGTACGAAAAACCCTCTGTCCCACTTACCAACCACCTTGATGAACAAGCTAACGATTCGCAGCCTGCCGGAACTTGAACAGTATATAGGACAGGAACTAGGCGTTTCCGAGTACCACACCATCACCCAGGCGCAGATCAACAGCTTCGCCGCCGCGACCCTTGACTACCAGTGGATTCATGTGGATGCCGACCGAGCCGCCACGGAGTCGCCCTTCAAGGCTACCATTGCCCACGGCTACCTTACGGTTTCGCTGCTGCCTTACCTGTGGCACCAGATTCTCTCCATCGAGAACCTGAAAATGCAGGTGAACTATGAAATTGAGGCGTTGCGCTTCAACCAGGCCGTGACCGTAGATAGTCAGGTGCGGTTGCGGGCCAAGCTGTTGTCGGTGAAAAACCTGCGCGGCATTGCCAAAGCCCGGTTGGAAGTAAGCCTGGAAATCAAGGACCAATCAAAACCGGCTTATACCGGCATTATTACGTTTCTCTACCACTTCGAGGGGTAACAAGCGAAACTGTTGTTGCAGTGCAGCAGAACTACCTTTCCAACACGGCGCGCCGCAAGCCAAGAGAGGAAGAGGAAGCACACTTTATCTGCTTGCCTGCGCCGGCTGCTGAAGCAGCGGCTGCAAGACAGGCCAGATGGTGCGGGCAATCAGGCGGTGCCCGGCAGGCGTGGGATGAATACCGTCTTGCTGATTGAGCTTGGCCACCCCGCCTACGCCTTCTAGCAGAAAAGGAATCAAAACCAGTTGATTCTTGCTGGCCAGTTCGCTGTAGAGGGCTTTGAACTGCGTGGCGTACTCAGCCCCAAGGTTGGGCGGAATTTGCATGCCAGCCAGCACGATGCGGGTTGCCGGGCGGCGGCGGCGCACCGTATCGATAATAGCTTGCAGATTACGGCGCGTATCGGTGAGGGGCAGGCCGCGCAGGCCGTCGTTGCCCCCTAGCTCCAGCACGAAGATAGACACGGGTTGGCGCAGCACCCACCCCACCCGGCTGCGGCCACCAGCGGTGGTTTCGCCGCTTAAGCCGGCGTTTACGACGGTGTAGCCTAATCCAGCGGAATCAATTTTCTCGCCAATCAGGGCGGGAAAGGCCTCGTCGGGGTCGACGCCGTAGCCGGCGGTGAGGCTATTGCCAAAGAAGAGGATGGTTTGCTTGCCGACGGGCACAGACGCGGCAGGAGCCGGCGGCGTAGCGGCGGTAGCCGGGGCTTGAGCGGTTTTCGGGTCGGCGTTGCAGCCGGCCAGCAGCAGCAGCACGCCGCAACTAAACAGGGACAGGACAGGTTTCATGGGGACGAAGCTACTTTGTTTGGTCTTTACGTAACAGATCAAAGTATTGCCCGAGTTAATTCGTCTCTTACCCGGTTAGCTAAGCGGCTTTACCATTTACTAAAAAGTAATTGGTGTTCCGAAGCAGCAAGAATCTGAGTGAAGTTATTGAAGAGTTTTATCCAGATTCTTGCTGCCTCGGAACACCAATTCAGTTCAACTTCCTGATTCTTCATTCCCGCTGAGCGTAGCGGGCGCAACTTGCTTGTTTGTGCTTAAAGTAGAAAATCTCACCAAATCCTATTCCAGCGGCGGCCGGACGCTAACCGTGCTCGAAGCCGTCAGCTTCGAGTTGCAGGCCCAAGACACGTTTGCCATTGTGGGACCTTCGGGCAGCGGCAAAACCACGTTGCTGGGCTTGTGCGCCGGCCTCGACCGGGCCAGTTCGGGCAGCGTACAACTCAACGGCATCCAACTCGACACCCTCAGCGAAGACCAGCGGGCCGCCGTGCGCAACGAGCACGTAGGCTTTATTTTCCAGAACTTCCAGCTGCTACCCACGCTCACGGCCCTCGAAAACGTGCTGGTTCCGCTGGAGTTGCGGGGCGTCCGCAACGGCACCAAAACCGCGCAAGAACTCTTGGAACGAGTTGGGCTGGCCGGCCGCGGCCACCACTACCCCACGCAACTATCGGGTGGCGAGCAGCAGCGCGTGTCGCTGGCCCGCGCCTTCGTCAACCAACCCAAAATCTTGTTTGCCGACGAGCCCACCGGCAACCTCGATGCCGACACCAGCGCCCGGGTGGTGGAGTTGCTGTTCGAGCTCAACCGGGCAGCAGGTACCACGCTGGTGCTCGTAACCCACGACTTGGACCTGGCGGCCCGCACGCAGCGCATCGTGCGCATTAAAGGCGGCGCCATGCTCTCGGATACGCGCCCGGCCGCGGCTACGGTTTCTTCCTCGGCTTTATGAGTAACAACCCCGTTTCTTCCGCGCGGCCAGCCCTGAGTTGGCTGTGGCGCATGGCGTGGCGCGATAGTCGCCGCAGCCGGGGGCGGCTCGTGCTATTTGTGTCCGCTATTGTCCTCGGGATTGCCGCGCTGGTGGGCATCCGGGGCTTCGGCGAC
This sequence comes from uncultured Hymenobacter sp., assembly GCF_964242765.1. Lineage (NCBI taxonomy): Bacteria > Pseudomonadati > Bacteroidota > Cytophagia > Cytophagales > Hymenobacteraceae > Hymenobacter > uncultured Hymenobacter sp. The sequence goes on along the minus strand of NZ_CAXTBM010000063.1, from coordinate 24,447 downwards.
AACCTCGCCCGCAGTATTGACGAGCAGGCCCGCGAGCTGGTGGGGGCCGACTTGGTGCTTTCCGGCAGCCAGCCGTTTGATTCAACGCTGGCCCCCACCCTGCGCCAACTCGGCCGCGACCGCAGCGACGAGGTGGCGTTTGCCTCCCTGGTTCAGTTTCCCAAAGGCCAAGGGGTGCGCCTGGCGCAGATTAAAGCCCTGACCGGCAACTTCCCCTACTACGGGCAGTGGCTTACGGAGCCCACGGCGGCCGTAGCCGATTTCCGCCAATCGATGACTTCCCGCGAGCGGGTAGCTTTGGTGGATGACGCGCTGCTGGTGCAGTTTGCGGCCCGGCCCGGTGATTCTATTCGGGTGGGCAAGCTTACGTTTCGAATTGCGGGACGGGTGCGCAAAACGCCCGGTCAGTCGGCGTTCAGTAGCGCCGTAGCTCCCACGGTATTCATTCCGGGCCAGTATCTGCCCCAAACCGGTTTGCTGCAACGCGGCAGCCGCGTGCAGTACCGCACGTACTATCAGTTTGCGCCCGGTACCGAGGTTGATGCCATCGTCAAGACCTTGGAAAAGCGCCTTGACAAGGTAAATATCAACTCCGACACTGTCACGGAGCGCAAGCGCCAAACCGGCCGCTCGTTCACTGACCTGACCCGTTTCCTGAATCTGGTAGCCTTTGTGGCGCTGCTGCTGGGCTGCGTGGGCGTGGCCAGCGCCGTAAGCTTGTACGTGCGCGAGAAAGTGGCCTCGGTGGCCGTATTGCGGTGTTTGGGCGCTAGTGGCAGCCAGGCCATGCTGATTTATTTGGTGCAGATTGCGGCCATGGGCTTGGGGGGCGCTGCGGTGGGCGCCGCGTTGGGCACGGCCGTGCAATTGCTGCTGCCGCAACTGTTTGCGGGGTTTCTGCCCGTTACGGTCAACGTGGCCGTGTCGTGGCCGGCCGTGGCGCAGGGGTTGGTGACGGGCGTGCTGGTAGCCGTGCTCTTTGCGCTGCTGCCGCTGCTGAGTGTCCGGCGAGTGTCGCCGCTGCGGACGCTGCGGGCAGCTTACGAAGAAGATTCCGTTAAACCCGACCCACTACGCATCGTAGTATACGGCCTGATTGTCGTCTTTATTACGGGCTTCGCCTACCTGCAAACCCGCGACTGGAAACAGGCCCTAGGCTTTGCGGGCGGGCTGCTGGTTACGTTTTTCGTGCTGGCCGGCCTGGGGCAGGGCTTACGCCTACTCGTGCGCCGCTTCTACCCGAGTTCCTGGAGCTACGTGTGGCGGCAGGGCTTGGCCAACCTTTATCGGCCCAACAATCAAACCCTGCTGCTCACCGTCTCGATTGGGTTGGGCGTGTTCCTGATGGCGACCCTCTCCTTGCTGCAAGGCTTGCTGCTGAGCCGGGTGCAAGTGTCGGCCAGCGACGGGCAGCCCAACATGGTGCTCTTCGATATTCAGCCCGAGCAGCGGGCCGGCGTCACGCAGGTGCTGACCAGCCGCCGCTTGCCCATCCTGCAACAAGTACCGGTCGTGACGATGCGGCTGGCGGCCATCAACGGCCAAGCCACCGCCGACCTGAAAAAAGACACCCTCAACGGCCGCAGCCGCGGAGGCCTTACCCGCGAATACCGCGTTACGTACCGCAACCAGCTCATCAGCTCGGAAACCCTCGACCAGGGCCTCGCTCCTTACCTGCCGCCCGACGGTACGCCCCGCATTTCAGTGGATTCCGACTTTCTGCGCCGCCTGCAAGTCAAGCTCGGCGACACACTCACCTTCAACGTGCAGGGCGCCCCGCTCGCCACTATCATCGGCGGCACCCGCACCGTGGACTGGACCCGGGTGCAAACCAATTTCCAGATTGTTTTCCCGGCCGGCGTGCTGGAGCCGGCCCCGCAGTTTCTGGTGTTGATGACCCGCGTGCCGGACAACAACGCGCTAGGCGCGGTGCAGCGGGAACTGGTGCTGCGCTTCCCCAACGTATCGGCCATCGACTTGGGACTGGTGTTGCAGACGCTGGATGATATTCTCAGCAAAATCTCGTTCGTTATTCGGTTTATGGCTTTTTTCAGCATTGCCACGGGGCTGGTGGTGGTGGTCAGCTCGGTGATAGTGAGCCGCTACCAGCGGGTGCAGGAAAGCGTGCTGCTTCGCACGCTCGGCGCCAGCCGCCGCCAGATTCTGCGCATTACCTTGGTGGAGTATGCTTTGCTGGGTTTACTGGCCGCCGTGGCGGGCCTCGTGCTGGCCGTGGGGGCCGCCTGGGCGCTGGCGTTCTTCTTGTTTGAAGTTCCCTTCCGCCCCACCCTGGGTCCGCTCCTGCTCCTGGCCGCCGTCACCACGCTGCTCACCGCCCTGATTGGCCTCTTCAACAGCCGCGACGTGCTGACACGCCCGCCCCTGGAAGTACTGCGCGGCGAAGCATGAGTCAATTAAAAATTGAGAATTAAGAATTAAAAATTGGCCGTTCAGCGACTTTTTTTGAATCGTTGAACGGCCAATTTTTAATTCTTAATTCTCAATTTTTAATTGTCAACTCCCCTACCAGATCTGGTGCACCTGGGGCTTGATTTTCCGCTCGTAGATGGCCTGCACCTGGTGCATTTGCTCCTCGGCAAGGGCGGGCAGTTCGGCGGCCTTCAGGTTAGAGGAAAGCTGCTCGGGCTTGGAAGCGCCGGGGATTACGCAGCTTACTTCGTTGAACATGAGCACCCACCGCAAAGCGACGGGCGCCAAATTGGGCTGGTCGGGGAATAGTTGTTTGATTTCTTCCACGGCTTCCAGGCCGGTGTTGTAGTCGACGCCGGAGAAGGTTTCGCCTTTGTCGAAGGCTTCCCCCTGGCGGTTGAAGTTGCGGTGGTCTTCCGGGGCGAAGCTGGTGTCGGCCGAAAACTTGCCGGTCAGCAGGCCGCTGGCCAGCGGCACCCGCACAATCAGGCCCACGTCGCGGCGCTGGGCTTCTTTGAAAAGCAACTCCGTGGGCCGCTGCCGGAACATGTTGAAGATGAGTTGCAGCGTGGTGACGTTGGGGTACTCCAGGGCTTTGAGGCCTTCTTCCACTTTCTCTACGCTCACGCCCAGGTTCTGAATCTTGCCTTCCTCTTTCAACTGATCGAACACTTCGAAAATCTCGGGGCGGTAGTACACCTCCGTGGGCGGGCAGTGCAGTTGAATTAAATCCAGCGTTTCGAGCTGCATATTGCGCAAGCTGGCTTCCACAAACTGGCGCATGGCCGCCGGCGTGTACGCCGCGCTCAGGTGCGGCTGGAGTTGCCGCCCGCACTTAGTGGCCACGTAAATTCGTTCGGAGCGGCTGCGGACGAGCCGGCCCACGGCTTTCTCGCTTTCGCCGTCGCCGTACACGTCGGCCGTATCAATGAAATTGATGCCGCCATCGACGGCAGCGTTCAGGATGGTATCGGCATTGGGGTGGCTGAACGGCTCGCCCCATTTGCCGCCCACCTGCCAGGTGCCCAAGCTGATTTCAGAAACCAAGAAGCCGGTTTTCCCAAGTTTGCGGTGCTGCATAGAAAAAAGAAGAGGTGTAAAAAGCAAAAACCGCCACCAGCCACTTACGGGCTGTTTCGGCGGTGCTAGTGTATACGCGGGCTGCGCGAATTTGGCTCTGCTACCAGCCAGCTCTTCAAGATCTGCTCGAACCTATCGATAGCAAGTCCCCGTCGTATTCGACGCGTAAGCTTGTTCCCTTACTACCTTGCTGCTTTCTCACTTGCCCCACGTATGTCGAAAGAAATAAAGCCCTGGACCACGCTCAGCTCCGAACTAGTATTCCATCACCGCTGGTACAAGCTCCGGCGCGACCATGTGCAACTGCCCACGGGCCAGGTACTCGACGACTATTTTGTGAGCGTGCGGGCCAACGTGGCGCTGATATTTGCCCTCACCGCCGATGAACACGTCATCCTGGTGCGCCAGTACAAGCACGGCATCGGCGAAATCCTGATTGAAGTGCCCGGCGGCGTGGTAGACGAAGGCGAAACCAGCCCGCTCGCCGCTGCCAAGCGCGAGTTGCTGGAAGAAACCGGCTACGTTTCCGACGAGATAGAGCCGCTTCTCGAAGTCAGCGACAACCCCACTAAGGATACCAACCGCATCTACTTTTTCCTGGCCCGCAACGCCCGCCTGGTAGCCGCCCAACACCTCGACGAAACCGAAAACATCGAAGTGCTGCGCGTGCCGCTGGCTGGCGTGGAAGCCATGATTCTCGGCGGCGAAATTCGCGTCTCGGGCTCGATTGCCTTGTGTTTGCTGGCCCTGCGCAAGTTGGCACCCTAGCCAAGCGGACTCGCGTTCTGCTCCCGGGCCAGGATAACGATAGGCTGCTCTTTGTAGGTGGTGCGCGCCGTTTCTCGGTAGCCGAATTTTTGGGCCACGCGCAGAGAAGCCACATTATCGGAATCGATGATGCAGACCGTTTCTGTGGTTTGAAAATGACGATTGCCCCAGGCCAGGGCCGCCCGGACGGCCTCGGTTGCGTAGCCCATGCCATGCACGCGCGGCGCGAGCACCCACCCGATTTCGGGTACGCCGCTGATGGAAGGCTTTATGTCCCGGTTGAAGTCAGCGAAGCCCACCGAGCCAATAAACCGACCGGTGCTCTTCTCTTCCACCGCCCAAAACCCAAAGCCCATCAACGACCAGTGCCCCTGCTGCGTCAATATCCGCCGCCACGATTCCTCGCCTGATATGGGCTGACCACCCAGATAACGATAGAAATTAGGGTCACGGTGCATGGCCGCAAACTCAATTAAATCTTCTGGCCGGTAGCCACGCAGCAGCAAACGCTCCGTTTCGAGAACGGGAATCTGGGTTAGTGCAGGAGTTGCTTGAAGAGGAGAGCTTAGCATAGTACCAATATAGAAAAACCCTTAAATAAGGTGGCTATGCTGCTTCATCATGAACAGCAAGCGGTTTAGTTTTAGAGCCGCCGGTACCATTGATTTCCTTTGGGAGGGCCTTACGCCGCTAACCGAATTAACTTTCTTAAAACAAAAAACCGATTTGCAGGTCGGAGCCGGAAGTTACGTGGACGTCGTGCCCGCCGGTGAAGGGCCGTCGTGGATTGTTGGACCCGCCCCGGTGGCGCGTAAAATCCAGCCCGGCACTGCCACTTAACAGCCAGCGTCCTTTGCGCAACTGATAGCCCAGCCGGGTTGACAAGGGGGCATGTACCTGAATGTCGCTGACGTACCCGTAGGGACTGTTGCCGTCTTGATTGAATTCTTCGGCTACCAGTTGCAGGCCCGCTCCTACAAACAACCCTGCTCCAGCTCGCCGCACTGGCCACAAAAAGTAGCGCACCTGCGAGGTGAGCAGGGCACTGTTGTAGCGCCCTCTGCTCTGTAGGACGCTTTGATACTGTCCCGTGGCCGGGTCCAGTAGTACGGTATAGATGGACTGGTCGCGATGCATGCCCCCAACCCCCACCCGGACGCTAACCCGCGGGGTAAGCAGCCATTCGTAGCCCAGCCCTACGTAGTGGCTACCGCCGCCGTACTCGGCGCTGTGTACGCCCAGGTACAGCGCGTGCCGGGGCGAAGGGGTGGCCGTGGTATCGGGCGCTACGAGCGTAGTCCCTGCTGAACCCAAACCGGTTGCAATAAGCAGATACAGCACAGCCATTTCAGGAGGTAGTTAACTAAGCTATAATTGACTGAAAATTTGCTTTCGTTTTAGAACCGCGCAATTGCCCGCAGATTCACGACGCGCTGCGAGAGGTAATTAGGCACGGAATACGTGCGGCCGTTCAGGTCCTGGATGTAGCTATAGCCGCCCACGTTGTTGGCGCCCAGCACGTTCAGTATTTCCAAGCCTATCCAGAGGCTTTCCAGCTGACCGACGCGCCGTTCGCGCTGGTTGTTCAGGGCTACCACTTTCGAGAAGCCGAGGTCGACGCGCTTGTAGGAGCGGGTTTGGGCATCGGTGCCGCGTAGCTCGGGCAAGCCGGGCGGGCTAAAGGGCAAGCCCGTGCCGAACACGATGTTCACGTAGCCGCGCACCGAGGGATTATTGGGCAAATGGTCTTGGAAGAACACGCCCAAATTCACGCGCTGATCCTGCGGCCGGCGAATGTAGCCCTTGGCGTCGCGCCCGACGATGTTGCCCTCGTCGTCGTAGCGGGTAACAAAGTCGCCTTCGATGTTTTCGCGGGTGGTCAGCACGCCCAAGCTAAACCACGACTCGGCGCCGTTCACAAACTCGCCGCCCACGCGGGTATCGACGCCGGCCACGTAGGCCGTGGCGTTGTTGCGGGCGAAGTAGCGCAGCCGCACGTTGTCGATGTCGTAGGGCACCACGTCGGTAAGGTATTTCACGTAGGCCTCGCCCGTAAAGCGGAACGGCCGGCCCCACTGCTCGAACCGTATTTCGTTGCCCACGATGAAGTGCATGGAGCGTTGCGCCCGCAGCTCCGGGTTGAGGCTGGCTTCGATAAGGAGCGGACTGCCCGGCGTGGCGCGCGTGCCCTGCTGGTCGCGCAGCTCACGGTAGAACGGCGGCTGGTAGTAGAGGCCGGCCGCCATCTTGTAGGAGCGGTTGGGATGCTGGCGCGGAATAAACGAAAACTGTACCCGCGGGCTTATCACCAGTTGCTGGTTCACCGACCAGTAGTGCGCCCGCACGCCGTACGTGAGGGTCCGCAACGAATCCAACTCCAGCGTGTGCTGCGCGTAGCCCTGCGTCCGGGTGCTGCTCAAATCCAAATCCGACAGTTGCCGGCTGCGGCGCCCATCGGGCACATAATCGGCCGAGTCGGCGAAGCTGTACTCGTTGAGCACATCTGCAATTCGCTCTTGGCCCGTTTTAATGCCGAAGCGCACGGTATGACCGGCACCCGGCGTCCAGCGGGCGCGGGCTTCGGCGGTGGCAATGCGGGCGGTGAGCGTGTTGCGCGAGTGGTCGAACCGGGACCCAATGTCGCGCTGGCGCACGGCTTTGTTGAAGTCCGGCGAGTTGGGGTCGCGGTTGATATCGGCCAGGCTGTAGCTGGCTTCGACGTCGCGGTATTCCAGCTCGCGCGAGTAGACCAGCCCGCCGAGCAACTCGGTTTGAAACTTGTCGCTGAAATTATGCTTCAGGTTGAGCCCGCCCTGGTACATATCGTACTGCATCCGTTCTCGGCCATCGTACACGATAAAAAGCCGCGTGAATTGATTGGTGGCGGTGCTGAATGTGCTTTGGCCGGTTTCGGGCGTGAAGCGGTAATCGTTGTGGGCGAAGGTGGTCAGCAGCCCGAGCGAGGTACGCCCGGGGTAGTCTTGGGGCCCCAAGTTGGCGTTGAGGTACACCTGCCCATCGTAGAAGGTGGGGTTGTAGCCGCCTTGCTGCTGCTTGAGGGAACGCAGCACATAGGTGGCATTCTTGTAGCGCACGCCGGCCAAGTAGCTTAGGCGCTTGTTGGGCGACGTGGCTTCGACGTGCACCGCGCCCCCCACCAAGCTCGCCGTAGCGGAAGCCCCGAACTTGGCGGGCTGCTTATAGGCAATATTAAGCACCGACGAGAGCTTATCCCCGAACTGCGGCTGCCAGCCACCCGTCGAAAACTCTACTTTGCTCACCAAATCAGGGTTGATAAAGCTCAAACCTTCCTGCTGCGCCGCCGTGACCAGAAACGGCCGGTATATCTCGATACCGTTCACGTAGACCAGGTTTTCGTCGTAGTTGCCGCCCCGCACTGAATAGGTGCTGGTTAGCTCGTTGGTCGACGTAACGCCGGGCAGGGTTTTAAGAATGGCGTTGAAGTCGCCGAAGGGAGAGGGCAGCACCTTGGCCGTGCGCGGGTCAAGCTTGAGCATGCTGACTTGCTCGCGAGTATCGGCCTCGTCGTTGCGGCCCCGTACGGTTACGTTGCCCAGAGCCCGGGCGTCACTTTGCAGCGTCAGTTGTAACTCGCGCTGGTCGTCGGTTAGCGTTAAGGGCACGCGCAGAACTTTGAAGCGCAGCCCGCGCACCACCAGCACCGCCGGGCGGCCCGTCCGTACCACGGTCAAAGTGAAACGACCGTTGCTATCGGTGGAGGTACCACCCGGTTGGCCTTCCACGCCCACCCCTACTAGCTCTACGGGTTGGCCGTCGGCATCGCGCACGGTCCCGCTGATAGTAATGCGCGTTTGCTGAGCCACCGCAGTAGCCGGGGCCACTACTACAAGGGCCAAGGGGGCCAGCCCGACCAGCGACACTGCGCGCAACAAGTTTAAACGCAAAGGCTGCACCAACCAGCCCATAGTAGAGGAAAAGTGGGGCATTAGCTCGGCTCCTGTTCTTCCTGATTAACTCCCGCCGTCAGTTGCGCCCGCAAATCGGCCAAAGTAGCCACGGGGTCCGGCGAGTTGAATACAAACGAACCGGCCACCAGCACATCGGCGCCCGCTTCCACCAGCGCCATGGCATTGTCTTGGTTGACGCCGCCATCAATTTCAATCAGCGCTGCCGAGCCACTGTCGATCAGCAACTCTTTCAGGGCCGCCACTTTGCGCAGCGTATTCGGAATAAACGATTGGCCGCCAAAGCCGGGGTTCACCGACATCACCAACACCAAGTCGAGGTCGGCGGCAATGTCTTCGAGCAGCCACACCGGCGTGTGCGGGTTCAGGGCCACGCCCGCCTGGCAGCCGAGCGCCTTGATTTGCTCGATTACGCGGTGCAAATGCGTGCAGGCTTCGTAATGCACCGTGATGGTACGGGCCCCGGCGTCGCGCACGGCCGAGAGGTAGTTTTGGGGGTCTGCTATCATCAAATGTACGTCGAGCGGCTGCTGCGCGTGGCGGTGAATGGCCTGGAGTACCGGTATCCCGAACGAGATATTGGGCACGAAGCGGCCATCCATAATGTCGCAGTGCAGCCAATCGGCGGCACTGCCGGCCAACCGCTCGGTTTCGGCTTGAAGGTTAGCGAAGTCGGCAGCAAGCAAAGACGGAGCCAGCAACGGCGCCCGGCGGCGAGTAGGAGTCATCCTGCGAAGGTACAGACTAAAATAGTTTGGTGCCGCTTCTCAACGCTAAGCATAGAAAAAGGCCGACAACTCTCGTTGCCGGCCTTTTTCAGCTACGGTTCTGCGTCAACTTATTTGTTTACAATCAGGCGCCGCATTTGAGTGGCCTCCTCCGTAAGCAGCCGTAGCCGTACCAGGTACACACCTGTGGCAATAGCGAAACAAGCCGGGCGAGGTTGCGCTAGCAAGAGGTAGGGGTGGGCGTTTGAATGCCCCTTCATTTTGCTAGCGCAACCTCGCCCATCCTACAATCAGAAACAATCCTATCTTTCACTCATTGGCAGAAGCAAAAGAAATACTTTGTCTTCTTCTTATTAAAATCGAACCAGCAGCATAGCACCCAAACTCATTTTATATGCTCCACCTCGCTCGCACCACTTCTGACAACCTCGATTTCCGGGGCTTAGTCCAGCTTCTCGATCAAGATTTAAGCGTGCGCGACGGAGATGAGCACGCCTTTTATGCCCAATTCAATACGGTTGACAAGATAAAACACGTGGTAGTGGCTTATCTAAACGATGAGCCTGTGGGCTGCGGAGCCTTCAAAGAATTCAATCAGGAACTCGTGGAAATCAAGCGCATGTTTGTGTTGCCGGCGTATCGGGGGCAAGGAGTTGCGCGGGCAGTGCTCGGCGAATTGGAGCAGTGGGCCCAGGAACTGCGCTACACTGGCTACGTTTTAGAAACGGGCAAAAAACAGCCCGAAGCCATCCGACTTTATGAAAAAAGCGGCTACAAACTCATTCCCAATTATGGGCAGTATGCCAACGTAGAGAACAGCGTGTGTATGCAGAAATAACACTCGGGTCATCAAGTACGCTACGTTCTCAATGGAACATCTATTTCTCTATGCGAGTGGATGTAAAAAGCCAGCAGCCATCCTAGAAAGGCAACAGCGCGACATGCGCCGGCTGTAACTCATATCAAAAAAGGCAGGTGCTGCACGTTTCCGTGAACACCTGCCTTTACTCTATCTAACTATCTAACGAGCTGTTTACCGTTTACTTGGCACCTGCCTCTTCTTTGTTCCAGGCCTTCCAATCCAGCTTGCCGTCTTCGGTCTTGCGCAGGAAATACGTTTGATCGTCTTCCTGGCGCTTCCCGAACGTAACATCGGAGCGGCAGTCCAAGCAGCGGAGCGAGGTGTATTTGAATTTGTCTTGGGCCACACGGGCCGTTAGGTCGAGGTTGTCGGAACCACAGATGCCGCACTTGGCTACATCAGGAAAGCTCAGCCGCTCGTATTCGGTTACCACCTCGTGAAGGTTGGCACCCTGAACGGTGAAGTGAAACTGGCGACGCCCCAGGCGCTTCGAAATCATCATTTGTAGCATGCTACTGGTATTGTGGGTTTGAAAACCCGAGTTAAAAAAGAACAGAATTCACCTCGCTGAATTCCTGGACAAGATACTAATATTTTTCGCCCGATACTAATTAGGTTATCAGCTGCAACTGGCGAAATGCTATTTTCACTTGGCAAACAACTGGTATTCAGCAATTGCTTACCCGCTTACTGCCTAATAAAGCGCACACTACGTTGTCGTTTCGCACCAGCCTGCACGTCGCAGCTATACACGCCCTTGGCTAGCAACGCGGTAGGCAGGCGAACTTCCGAAGTCGTGGTAGCAGGTAGCTGGTGCTCGGCAACCAATGTCCCACGCGCATCATAGAAACGCACCCGCAGTGGCAACGCTCGGAAAGCGGGCGTGAGTTGTAGGTACAACTCGTTGCCATTCGCCGGATTAGGATATACGACAAGCTGATTGTTGGCGGTGGCTGGGGGGCTGGCCGCCAACGGCGTGCCCGGATTGGCCGTGTTATAAGCCAGCACGAAGTTCGGAATGCCATAGCCCAGCAAGTTGTCGGGGTTGGAGTACTGCGAGCCGGAGCGTTGCAAAAAGGCAATGACTTGCTGCGCGGTGAGCGTGGGGTTAGCCTGCCAGAAGCCGGCCACTATGCCCGCCAGAATAGGGCAGGAAAATGACGTCCCGTTGCTGCGTACCGGCTGCCCTGCTATGTTTATCACCGCCGCCTGCGCCCCTTGCGTTGCTAGGTTAGGCTTAACGCGGTTATCGGCGCTGGGTCCTTGCGAGCTAAAAAGGGCATAGTTACGCAACGAGTCGACAGCCCCTACCGCTAAAATAGAATCAGCATCAGATGGGGCCAGCAGGCTAGGGCCGGTCCGTCGTCCATCGTTGCCCACTGAGTTCACCACTATCATACCTACGCGGGCGGCTACGGTGGCCGCCCGCGTGGAAATAGCGGTGCGGCCATTCAGGTTGGCGTACGTGTAGTTGGCATACGGGATATCGAAGGTATTGTAGCCCAGCGACGAGCTGATAACGTCGACCCCGGCAGAATCGGCCCGCTCGGCCGCCATCAGCCAGTTTACCTCCTCAATCGGGTTTTCGGTGTACACGTCCTCGGTCAAATACAGCCGATACGTGGCCTTGGGAGCCGTTCCGACGAACACGCCCGTTTGGTTGGCCGCGAGCGTGGAAAGGGTGTTGGTACCGTGACTATCGCGCCCGTACACGTTGGCGTTACGCTCCACAAAGTTGTAGACATCGGCAATCCGGCCCTCGGTACGCAACGAAGCAAACGGGGCCGATTGGTTTACGCCCGGAAAGCCGTCATCGAATACCGCAATCTGCATGCCCTCACCCCGAAAACCGGCATTGTGCATGGCAACGGCCCCAATCATATTCGCCTGTTGATAAGCCGTCCCGTAGACCGGATTAGCTAGCGGGCGCTGTTGGTTGGTTTCGGCGGGCAGCGCGGCGTGTTTGGGCGGGGCCACCACGGTAGCTGTCCGGTTCAGGGTTTGGGTGTTGCGCACGAAAGGCAGCGCTTGCACTGTGGCTAGCGTGGCAGAGTCGCAGTTAACCACCACGGCATTGAACCAGCGCGAGGTATACCACACGGTTGCGCCCGGCACAGCGCGCACTTGCGTTACGTAGCTGGGAGTTACGGGCAAGTCGCGGGGCAGGATGGTAATGTTCTGGCGGGTGCGGCGTGCAATAGCCCGCGCGGAGAGAAACGCCTGCGGCTGGCTTACGGTGAAAGGCGTACCCGCTTTATCCTGGAAATACACCAAATGCTTGCGCACCGTAGCGGCCGTACCACTCGAACTGCTTTGCGCAAAAACCGGCGTTGGGGCCGTAGCAGCGAGTAGCCCAGCAAGCGAAACAAGAGAAAGAAGACGCATAGAATAGACCAGTTGAGACCTGCCGGAAGATACGGATTTAGTGCTAACCTAGGTGGTGGAGCGCCTTTCACCGAAAGTGACGGCAGTAGTGCGCGTACTTCAGGCTCTCGTTATCCTTCCTTATGGTGAGTTCGCGCGCTGTTTGCTTTGTTGAATAATAAGCAAGCAGAGCGGCCGATGAGCAAAAGGAACGTCTTGCTGCGCTTGTCGAAGCATCGGGCGTGCCGACGTTGAATTTACTACGCGAGCCAGACGCTTCGGCAAGCGCAGCAGGACGAGTTCAAAGCAGTAACCAGGCATTTCAACCCACAACCAACCGCGAGTCCTGCTTTTGGTCCTCTATCACCCGACCAAAAATCGCCCCGCAGATAACGCAAAGCCTATAAAACAAACCCGCCCCCTAAAAGCAGGGGGCGGGTTTGTTGAAGATCTTGATGCTAGCGGCCTTTCTCTATCAGTACCTCTGTGCGCGTCGTTCCCCTGTAGATGACGTTTGGAACGGGAAGGTCGGCAGTGCCCGGTTCGGTATAAATAAACCGGCGGCGGCTCCGAAATACGAGCCCCTCCCCTAGCGCATATACCTGCCGCACTCGGAGGTAGTAAAAGGCGTTGATGTACGTGGGGTCTTCCTGTTCGTTGGGCGTGGAAGTGGTTAGCGTTTTCGGATACGTGACTGTGCTGCTACCGGCAGTGGTTGTGAAAGGCTGGTCGATGTTGGTGTAGCGCAAATTGTCTTCTTTGACATCGTTCATGCTATTATAGGCATTGGCGTTCCAAAAGCCTTCCCGAACCGGAAATATCAGCTCTACCCGGCGCAGGTTGTTCCGCATAACCACCACGTTGCCCGCTGCCGGGCTCACCACCAGCACACTATCGTCCACCCAAGGATCGGTACTTGTATTGCGGCGCGAACGAACCACCCGGAATGTTTGCCGGCCAGTTCCGTCCACGTACTCTTCGTCTACCCGCTCCCGAAACTGAAATTGGTTGTACGTTTTCACGTTGCGCGTCCAGATGGTATCGGTCACGTTGTAAATCCGGAAGTCACCCACTGCTAACGGATAGTAGTTGGTAGTAGCCGGTTCTATCGTCACCGATTCGTTTTTGCAACCCGCTACGGCCACGGTCAACACGGCAGCCGCAAGCCAAGTCCGCGACGAAAACCAATCTTTCACCATTGAATAGCGCAACATAAAAACTAGGATTATAGCATGGCAGTAACGGCCGAAGATACGGGAGTTTCGCCAATAGTGTGGCGCTCGATCCAGCCGCCACCCAGCACATCCGGTCCGTCGTAGAACACGGCCGCTTGCCCCGGCGTCACGGCGTGTACCGGCTCCTCGAAGTAGACGTGGATTTTGTCGCCGATCTGCTCCAGGAATGCCGGAGCGCCGTCGTGATTATACCGGATTTTGGTGGTGCTGGGCACCAAGCCCCGCCCTTCCAACGACGCAAATTTGCCCATGTTCAACTGCCCCACCACGGTGCGGCTGCTGGCCAAGTCGTCGAAATTGCCGAGCACCACTTCGTTGGTATCGGGCCGGATTTCGGTTACGTACACCGGGAAGCCCAACGCCACGCCCAGCCCTTTGCGCTGCCCAATCGTGTAGAACGGATAGCCTTCGTGCGTGCCCACAAACGTACCGTCGCGCAGCACAAACCGGCCGCCCGCTACCCGCTCTTCCAAGCCCGGCACCCGGCGCCGCAGGAAGCCGCGGTAGTCGTTGTCGGGGATAAAGCAGATTTCGTAGCTCTCAGGCTTGTTCACGAGTTCGGTGAAGCCGCGGCGGCGGGCCTCGTCGTAGATTTCGGTTTTACGCATATGGCCCAGCGGGAACAGCGTGCGGCTCAAGCTCTCCTGGCTCACGCCCCAGAGCGCGTAGCTTTGGTCTTTGTTGTCGTCGAAGCCTTTGCTGACTACGTAGCGGCCGTTTTCCAGGCGCACGTTGGCGTAGTGGCCGGTGGCAATGAATTCGCAGCCCAGCTGGTCGGCCCGGCGCAGCAAAGCGTCCCATTTGATGTGGGTGTTGCAGAGCACGCACGGATTGGGCGTGCGGCCGGCCAGGTATTCGTCGGTGAAATTCGAGATGACAAAGTCGCCGAACTCGTCGCGAATATCGATGATGTAGTGCGGAAAGCCGAGGTCCACGGCAATCTGGCGGGCATCGTTGATGCTGTCGAGCGAGCAGCAGCCGGTCTCTTTTTTCGAGCCCCCGGCCGAGGCGTAGTCCCAGGTTTTCATGGTCATCCCGACCACTTCGTAGCCTTGTTCGTGCAGGAGCACGGCCGCTACCGATGAATCAATACCGCCGCTCATCGCGACGAGGACGCGGCCCTTGGTAACGGGCGGCGTGGAAGATGCAAATTGCGTCATAAAGAAAAGCGCCCGTGGAGTCAAGGTCCGCGGCCGCGTAGCAAAGATAACACATGCCGCCCGGTCGTGGTTTCCTTTGGTTTCTGCGGGGCCTACGAACCGTAGGCAGAGCGTTGCGGTGGCATAGGAATGGTTACTTTTGCGCTTCGCCAAGCGGGAGCTATTTTACTGCCGCCGATCCAACTTTTCTGCGTATGTCCTTGCTTACGTCCGTGCTGGTGCGCGGCATCAACAACCTCTCCGATGCGCGCTATTGCGCCGGCATGGGAGCCGATGGCCTCATATTCACCCTCGACCCGGCTTTACCTAGTGCTGTCGACACGGCCACCGTGAAGGAATTAGCAGGCTGGGTGTCGGGCGTAGAAATCATCGGCGAGTTCGGGATTACTGCTGATTTCGATACAATTAATGCCATTGCTAGTACTTGTGGGCTTACAAGGACTGTTCTGCCCTTACCCGCTTCACCGCTACCATCAACTTCACTTCAGATACCCGCTATTATCGAGCTTAGCCTAAAAGACGCTTGGAATGGCTACGCTCATTATAATAACCTGCGCGCACCCTTGTCAACTAAATTTCCGCTGGGCTATACCCTGATGACAGAATTTGCACCCTGGGTGTCAGACACTGAACTTGAAAGCTATGCGGAGTTAGCGGCGCGCTATCCGCTGTGGGTAAGCCTCACTACGGCTGACTTGCCTTTTGTAAAGCAACTCAGCACTCTTCCAATAGCTGGCCTCATTCTACAGGGCGGCAACGAAATCAAGCCCGGCCTGCGCGACTTCTCGGAACTAGAAGCCGTGTTTGAGGCGCTTGAGGCGTAAGCAGCAATAAGCTCGTCAGCTCGTCACGCCGAGTTGGTAAAGCATCTAGCCCACTTCGTTGACACCCCATCCGGGTAAGATGTTTGACAAGCTTAGCGTAACGGATGGAATGCTTTGTCTACGCCATAACGGTAATCAGGCTAAAAATAGGCTCGGTTAGCAAAGGGTCGCCCGTAGTGGCAATATGAGCATTGGCTAAGGTGCGCGGCAGGCTCTTGGTGAAAAGCCGCCAGGCGACAGCGCCGGCCAGCGTGATGGTGGCGGCTACTGGCCCGCTGTACTGGGTGCCTAACTCCCAGCCATTGGCTTGCCGCTGCAAATACCAGGTGTCGCCTCCCATGCCGGTTACAGTGAATTGCAGCACCGAGCCCGGCGCGGCGCTTATCGCTCGGTAGTGGTGCGGCAGGGCCCGCACGCAGGTACTCAGAAAGGGATGGTACAGCTCCGGCGCCAACAATGGGGCCTCCTGCCCTACTGCCTGCCTGATTTGCTGTTGATGATGCCACTTCTCGGTGTAGTCGCGGGCCACGTGAAACCAGTTCGCCGACTGTTCTTCACCTGCCCAGCTTACCGCAAAAACGGCCGGCTCCAGCATGGGCAGCGCAGCCAGGTAGGCGTTATAAGCTGGTTCGCTGACCTCCAGCAGCCACGTGATAACCGGTGGGCTCAGCCGCTGCCCCACAACTACCCATTCTTCATTTAGTTGATTGAGGTAGCGCACTACGTCAGCATGAGCCGAACTAGCTGGCCCTGCTCCGCCAAAATGCCCATCCCGCAACATTGATAACGCCCGCAAGGAGCCATCCAGCAAGTGCAGCGCCACATCCCGGACCCGCCACTTTGGGGCGACAGTAGCCTTCTCCCAATCGGCTGGTGCCAGCGAGTGCAACAAGGCAATCAGGTGGGCATCGAGCGTTGGCAGCAAATGCGCGGTGTAAAGGATGGGAAGTGGCTGCATAAGCCAAAGTAGTGAATTTGGCTCATGCAATTTGCACAGCCGCAACTAAAACTTATCCCCTTACCAATTTGCTATTTCACGTCAACTGAAACTGCAAATACTTGATGGCAACGCCTTGCGACCGGTATTTACTCTCGAAGTTGGTTTCAATATCCTCGGCGTGCGGCAGCAGCTCGGGCGTGGCATCCAGGTCTTTGGTGAAAGCTAGCACTGTGACGCCGGGGCGCTGTTGCAGGGTTTCCAGCGTGTAGTCGAACAAGTCCTCGTTGTCGGTTTTGAGGTGAACCAGTCCGCCGGGTTGCAGCAGTTGCTGGTACAAATCGAGGTAGCGCGGCGCGGTGAGGCGGCGCTTGATATCCCGGTCGCGGGGGCGCGGGTCGGGAAAGGTTATCCAGATTTCGCTTAGCTCACCGGGGGCGAAGTGCTTAGCCAAGTCCAGGGCCCGGGTCCGGATGAAGCCCACGTTGGTTAGCCCCAACGCTTCGGCGCAGGTGCTGCCCCGCCAGATACGGTCGCCTTTAATATCAAGGCCCAGGAAATTACGGTCCGGATATCGGGCGGCTAGGCCCACCGTGTATTCGCCTTTCCCGCAACCCACTTCCAGCGTAATAGCCTGGTTGTTATGAAAAAAGGCCTGGTGCCAACGGCCGCCTAGTTGCTCGTAAGCAGGTTTGCCGGGCTCCACAATATCGGCCCGCTCCGCGTTTTCGGCGAAGCGCTTTAACTTGATTCGACTCACTGAGTTCGTTTTTCGTTGTTGGTTTTCGGCTTGTATTAGAGTTGCCGTATATCCGTCCCAAGACGAGAACAGGAAACTTAATAAAGAAAACGAATTATAAACCTTCTATTTCCGCCACTACAAAGGTACTGCCGCCAATGAATACCACATCCTCGGGGCCAGCGGCGGCACGGGCGGCGGCTACGGCAGCGGCAACCGGTCCGTACGCTTCGCCCTGCAAACCGGCCGCTGCGGCTAGTTCAGCCAGCTCCGTTGCCGCTAAAGCCCGCGGAATGAATGCCTGACAGAAGTAATAGGTAGCATCAGTCGGCAGCAAACCCAACATCTTCGACACGTCTTTGTCGTTGACCACGCCCAACACGAAATGTAGTTGCCGACGGGGCAGCCGCGCGAGTTGGGCGGTCACGAGGCGCAAACCGGCTTCGTTGTGGCCCGTATCACATACCACCAACGGGCGGCGCCCCAAAATGGTCCAACGGCCGCGGAAGCCGGTGAGGGGACGCACGTTTCGCAGGCCTTCGCGCACTGCCGCTTCCGGCACCACAAAGCCTTGGCGGCGCAGCTCATCGAGCACAGCTAACACGCCCGGCAGATTCAATTGCTGGTAGTCGCCAACCAAACCCAGCTCCAGGTGCTCCAGCAACAACTGCCCATCATGCGTGACGGCTAGAACCTGAAACTCCTGGTCCGGCGCGGGCGGCTGTTCTAAAGTAACACGGTAATGCTGGTCGGCGAAAAGCAGCGGCGCGTGCTCCGCAGCGGCCTTTTGCTCGAATACGGCTTGCACCTCCGGCTGCGTTTGGCTGATGATGGCGGGGATGCCCGGCTTGATGATGCCCGCTTTTTCGGTGGCAATCAGTGGTAGCGTATCACCCAGCAGGTTCTGGTGGTCGAAGCTGATATTGGTGATGAGGGAAACCAGCGGGGTGATGATGTTGGTGGAATCCAGCCGCCCGCCCAAGCCGACCTCCACTACCGCCACGTCCACCTGCAACTCGGCGAAATACGAAAATGCCAACGCCACGCACATCTCGAAAAACGAGGGCTGCACCTGTTCAAACATCGGCCGCCACTGCGCCACCCACGCCACCAGATACTCGGGCGTCAAATCCTGCCTGTTCACCTTGATTCGCTCGGTAAACTCGCGCAGATGCGGCGACGTGTACAGCCCCACCTTGTAGCCGGCCGCCTGCAACACCGCCGCCAGCAGGTTAGAGCTGCTGCCTTTGCCATTGGTTCCCGCTACGTGCACGCTAGCAAACTTGCGGTGCGGATGCCCAGTGGCTTCGGCGAGCTTCTCCGTGGTTGCTAATCCAGGCTTGTAGCCGGCCGCGCCCACTCGCTGAAAAATGGGCAGTTGGCTGTAAAGGTAAGCGAGCGTTTCAGCGTAGGTCATGGAAGAGAAGCAAGTGAATAGCTAGCAGGGCTTGGCAGCTTGGCTACCATCCTACAAAGCAAAGCCGCCGACCGAAGAAATCCGACGGCGGCCTGAAAACTATTCAATGCCTTGCCCTGCTTAGCGAACGGTGAACCGGAACGTGTAGAAACCAGAGCCGCCACCCGCCGCCGAGTTGGTACGGCGGAATTCCGCGTTTTCCAGCGCGTCGCGGCAGGCTTTTTCCTGCTCCGGAGAAACAGTACCCGATACTTTTGTGACAGACTCCACTTCCCCGTCGGCGCTTACTTTAATCCGGAAGCGAACGAAACCAGAGTTGTTATCGAGAGCCGGCGCGGTCGGGCGGTTCACGAAAGCCCAGCCGCTCATTTCCAACCCGCCCGAGCCGGGGCTGCTGCCGCTGCCGCCGCTGCCGGGTTTGCCGTACAGCGCCTTGGCATCAAGCGAGCCATTGGGGTCGCCTTGGTCGCCGACGGAGCCGGGCCGGTCGCCGTTGTTGTTGCCAGTGGGCGCGTTGCTGGTACCGTTTACCCCGTTGCCACCACCATTGGCGCTGCCTTTAGGCGTGTAGAGCGTACGGGGGCGCTCTACCGGCTTCGGAGCTTCGGCCACTTCTTCCTTAGCCGGCGTTGGCTCTGTCCGCTCCACCTTAACCGGCGCAGGCTTGGTTACGGGCGGCGCCGTAACGGGGCTTTCCTCGGCGTCGCTGGTTATGATGCGCTCCTGCGCGGCTTGCTGAGGTGCAGGCGGCGATGCCGGAGTAGTTGGCTGGGGCGGCGTAGGACGGGGGTCGGGGTTGGAAGCAGGCGGGCGACTGTCTTCGCGGTTGCGGGAGTTGTTGGCTATGGCCATGCTTTGCACGTCGCCGGAACCAGCCTCGTCGATACCATAATTCAGTTCTACGCCGTCGCCGCCCAGGGCATCAAGGGGCGGGTCGGGACCCTTGAACACGGTGAAGAAGAACATAGCCGCCAGCAGCGTGTGCAGGAGCACCGTCCCGATAATGGCTTCTTTTCGGTGTTCTTCGCGGTATTCCATGGTTTGGTGTGCTGCTTAGGTGATGCACTGACAGATTGATTTCATTGATAAAACCACTTATCGACAACTATAATTGCCAATTAATCGAATCAACACATCAAAAATCACTTGCCAGCCGCTTGCTGAGCTTGCGTGGCCATCACCATTTTGATTTTGAGGCGGTTGCCGATTTCCAGAATATCAACCAGCTTCTGCACGTTCTGCGAGGCGTCTACGCGCAGTACCACCGTGGGCAAATCCAGCTGTTGGTTGGCAATTAAGCTTTTCAATTCACCTTCCAACCCCTCGGCAGAAGTGGGCTTCTTATTCACGAAAACTGCTCCAGCCGCATCTACCGACACGGTGATAGGCTGCTTCATCACCTGCTTGCTGCTTTTGGCGTTGGGCAGCAGCAGCTTGATGACGTTGGGGTTCACCATCGTCGACACAATCAGGAAGAACAGCATCAAAAAGAACATGATGTCGTTCATCGAGCTGGTCTCGACGTGCGAAGAAAGCTTACGGCGCCGGCTTAAATTCATTGGTATAAAATTGTTGAATAACTGAGTTGCTAAATAGGTAGCGGTTGTAATGGCTCATTAAACAGCCAACCATCTAGCAATTCAGTTACTCAACCATTAATTGTCTTGCAGGATGTCCATGAACTCGATGGCCGAGTTTTCCATGCGGAATACAAGGCGTTCCACCATGATGCTGAGCCAGTGGTAACCGATGTGGGCAATAATGCCGACGATAAGACCAGTAGCCGAAGTCACCATCTTGGTGTACAAACCACCCGAAATTTGGGCGATACCAAAGTCGCCGGTGGCGCTGATGGCGTAGAAAATCTTGATTACCCCGATAATGGTACCTACGAAACCTAACATCGGGGCGATACCAGCAATAATGCCGAGGATGCTGATGTTTTTTTCGAGGCGGGCAATTTCCACCTTGCCGACGTTCTCAACGCTAGCCTCAATGTCTTTGAGCGGCAACCCGATACGGCGGATGCCCTTCTCAATCATGCGGGCGAGCGGAGTGGCCGTTTGGGCGCAAAGCATTTTGGCGCCTTGCAAATCGCCTTTCACCATCAGGTTACGAATACCGGGCATGAACGACTCGGGCACCGCCGCGGCTTTTCGGATGGTGATATAGCGCTCCAAAATGATGTAGAGCGAAACAAACGACAACAGAAAGAGCGGAATCATAATGCCGCCGCCCTTCACAATCAAGTCAATTAAGGAGAGGTCGGAGGCGGCCGCATTGGCCGCGGCATTGGCCGCAGTAGCGGAAGAATCAGCGGCGGCAGCACCGGTTGCGGGGGCACTGCCGACTTGCATCTGAAGCAGCAGAGAAAGCAAAAGCGTCATGCTAGTAGTTAAGAACCCAAAGAGTATTACCCATCCGCTTGCGCAGAATAGAGGCTTGGCGATCAGCAGAGGTGCGGTCAGCGAAATCGGCAACGGAAAGCTTGTACTGGCGGCTGCCGGCGGGCGGGGTGATAACCCGAGCCGGGTGGCCTAGCCGAACCAGCGCCTGACGGCCTTTTTCAGCATTGATCATGGTAGTATAGGAGCCGGCGATAACGTAGTAACGGCCCGTGCGGCTCTTGATGGTTGTAGCAGTTGTGTTGGCGGTGGCATTAGCGGCGGCAGCTTTTTCCCAACCAGGAGCCTTACCAGCGGGCTTGGCGGCAACTTTTGCTGGCTTCGGCTTGGGCTTTTGCCAGTCCCTTGTGGTAGCGGCAGGCGCAACGGTTTTGGGAGCTACCGCTAACTTGGCCTTCGCTACAACAGCGGGCTTGGCAACGGGCTTCTCTACCGCACGGGCAGTTGCAAAGTTATCGGCGGTAGCCAAAGCAGCCTGCTGCTGGCTGACCGCGGGGGCTACTGGCGCCACCAGCCGCGGAGCCCGAATCGGCTTTTCTGTTTTCTGTTCTTCTACCCGCAGGGCATCGGGCAGATAACCCTGCTGATCAGCAAACATATAGTTGGCCGAGAAAACCAATCCAACCAGCACAAATGCCAACGCCCCTTGTAGCAAACGGGTGGCGCGCACAGAACGGCCCACCGATAGTTTCGGCAGAGCTGGTTGCCGCTCGCGCGAGAGCATAGCGTCGGTGGCGCGCACCGGACGGGCTACCAATTCGGGCAACCCAAAGCTGGCATTAAGCAGATTGTCGGTGCCGCTGTACTCGAACTCCAGCCCCCGGCCAACCGACCGGCGAAACACGCCAATACCAGGCAGTTCGGTACGCTGGCTGGTTTCCAGTTCCTGCTGCATGCGGGCTACAGCTTCGCGCACCATCTGGCGGGCCTGGGCCGTACTCAGATTTAGCTTCGCACTCAACGCATCCACCAGCAAACCGTCGTTGCGGGTCAGCGACTGATTGAATGCCACGCGCTTAGCTGGCGGGGCCAGCGTATGCCGCACCGGATGAATCCGGGCGGGGGCGTAATCGGCAATCAGGCCGCCAAAATCAGGAATAATGACGCAGTCATGGTCCCGGAGCAGGGTGCGGATATGAGTGGATAGCGGCAAAGTGTAGTAAGTTAAGTTAATGGGCTTAACGCGTAATTGGCAGTACTTAGGGCCTGGATAGACGAAATCGTGCTACCGTCTCGTCATCTACCTGCACTAAGTGCTAGCAACTGTGGTATTAATCTTAGAAGTCGTAAGTCGCGCCGAGTAGCACGTTAGCCCCTTTCACCGGATAGTTCAGGAACCGTTCATACTGACCGCCAATCAGGTTGTTACCCATAGCAAAGATGGACAGTTTTTCCATAATCCGGTAATCAGCGCGCAGGTTGAGGTCCACCACCGAATCCGTGGGGCGCACCACTTTGCGATATCCGATGGCGGCCGTGCCCAAGTCGTAACCAGTGCCGTAGCTTGAACTGTAAGTGTACAACTCGGCGCCTAGCAGCAACTTGTCGTACAAGTTATGGGTGGCAAACAGCACCGACTGAAAGGCCGGCCGGTGAAAAGGCTGGGCCAGCGTTTTGACGTTGTAGCCGTTGTAATCAGCTTTAAAGCCCACCCGCGTTTTTTCGGCGGCGTTGTAAATAACCTCGCCGTGGACGTTGAATAGTTGAGTGGCTTTCTTGTCGTAGACCAAGTTGAACTTGGTGGAATCACCGCGGTATACTCCACCAAAGGTTGCACCAGGCGCTATATAGCCGGCGTTTTCGTAGAAGTACAGGTTACGGTCGTTGCTCAGCGTTACGCGGGCATTCACCTCTAGGGCGCGGGCCGGGGTGGCGTTGAAGCCGAAGTAGAGCGTAGGGCCGCGGCGGGTATCCGCTACTCGCTGGTTGGGCGCCAGCCAGGGGTTTTCGGTCGTCAAGTCGTACATCGTCACGCGCTGCACGGCGCCGCCTAAGCCCGCAAAGGCCACAAACTTATCTTCCGTTACGGTATAGGCCAACCGGACAGCCGGGTAGATGTTGAGTTGCCGGGCTTGCCGAATTGTATCTCCGGTGTAGCCAAGCGTTGCGCCCAACGATACCGCCAGCCGGTTCAGCTTTGCTTCAAAGGCTGGCGTAAGCTGGAAGTAAGGCCGATTGTACTTCAGGGAATCCTCGAACGAGATATAGGAAAAGTTTCCGTTAACGGTCACGCGGCTGGTTTCGCCGAGCCCATAAGACGAGCGCAACTCTGCGTAGATGTTGTTTTCCTTGGCCTTGAACCGGTCGTTCCAGTGGCGGTAACCTACGCCAAGGTCATACTGAAACGGGGCGTCGGTGGCGCGGTTGCGCGCATACACTTTGGCGCCAACCCGGGTAAATGTTTGCTTGAGATTATCGGTTTCCGGCAGCACGGCTACGTTACGGTTGTAGCCGTAGAAATTGTACCGCTCGCGCCCCAATTCCAACTTCCCGCCGAGCGCCGTAGTGCCACTATAGGTTTCGCCGTGCAAGTCGAGGTTGGTCCGGCTCTGTCCGGAATTATCTTTATCGACCGGGCCGCGGGCCGAAGCCAGGTGGTTCAGGTCGAGGCCGTACGAGGCGGAGTTGCTGCGGGTATTGTGTAGGTGCACCCGGCCCAGGAAGGTGGCGTAGTTGCCCACGCCAGCCTTCACGTAGTTACCGGTTTGCAGGGCCGGTTCTTCTTGCCGGATAGTCAGCACCCGCACCGAAGGGTTGAGCAGGTCGGCGGGCAACCGGAAATCGGGGTAAGTGTAATTCACCTTAGCGCTTGTGTTGGCGGGGGCCTCCACTTTGATTTTCTCGAAGTTGCGAGTGGCTTCGGGCAGCTGATTCACCCGCTCCTTCACAATCTCAATCTCCGCTTCTTCAATCTTGCCGCGGGTAGTAGGGCGCGTGGTTTGCGCCTGCACCGCCACCGGCGCAGCAGTCAACAGTCCGGCCAGTGCCAGCAATTTCGACGGGGTAAACGTCATAATTAAAATTTTAAATTCAGTGCAGGCAGCAGTTCAGAAGAACAC
Source organism: uncultured Hymenobacter sp. (assembly GCF_964242765.1). Taxonomy (NCBI): domain Bacteria; kingdom Pseudomonadati; phylum Bacteroidota; class Cytophagia; order Cytophagales; family Hymenobacteraceae; genus Hymenobacter; species uncultured Hymenobacter sp. The sequence continues at coordinate 492 of NZ_CAXTBM010000063.1, read as the reverse complement.
TAGCAAGTATTTAGTATTCAGCTGTTTATTTCCTTTATATCTTGAATACCTCACTCCTATTCCTCCTGCTCAACCGGGCCATCGGTACGGTTAATCGTGGTGTCGGTAGGCTGTTCAGTGGAAGGCACCAGGGAGCTACGACTCGCAGCTTTTCCTTTCGTGGCGGGCGTGGCTTTGGTGGTTCCGGGCTTGGCTGGGGTGGTCTTGGCCGGTGCCTTGGTCCCGCCAGCGGCCGGGGTTTCAGTGGGCAATGTCGCTAGTCGCTGCTTGGCTCCTTCGATGATTTCCGCCACCGGAAATTTGTTGTCGATGATGGAATTGAGGGTGGCGCGGGCCTGGAAGGTTTCGCCTTGGGCGGCGTAGATATCGGCAATCAGCAAGAAGCCCCGGCCTTGCCATAGCTCGTAGTTGGAGGCGTTGGTTTTGTAGGCGGCGTCCAGTGCTTCGGGGTACTTCTTCTGCTGGAATAAGATGTCGGCCACGAGGTAGAGC
>NZ_CAXTBM010000062.1:0-31756 GCF_964242765.1 uncultured Hymenobacter sp. | reverse complement strand
GGCTACGACTACGGCAAGCAGCGCTGCACGGCCTACGTGCGCTTTGTGGTGGAGCGTCGGTTGTTTCCGCAGTTCCTGGAAACCTATACCGAATCCATCCGCAGTCTGAAAGTGGGCAACCCGACCCTCGTTGACAACCCCAACGACCAGTTGCCGGATTTGGCATTCGGGCCCGTCATCAATCCCACCCAGGCCCAGGAGCTGGACCGCCTGTATGCCAACGCGCTGCAAACTGGCGCCACGCCTATTTACGAAGGCAAGCTCGACGAATCGTTGTTTTTGCCGGGCCAGGACCGCTCGGCCTACCGGGCGCCGCGTGCCCTCGTGAATCTGCCCCGCCAAAGCGAGTTGTACTTCAAAGAGCCATTTGGCCCCATCGACAGCATCGTGCTAGTGGATCGGGTGGAGGAACTGGTGGGCGAAATGAACATCAGCAACGGCGCCCTAGTGGCCGCGGTAGCCAGCGACGACCAGAAATGGGCCGCCCGCACCGCCAAAGAGGTGCGCGCCTTCAAAGTCGGCCTCAACAAGCTTCGTTCCCGCGGCGACCGGGAAGAAGTGTTCGGTGGCTTGGGCGAATCGTGGAAAGGTGCTTTCGTAGGTGGAGCCTTGCTGGTTGAGGCAGTTACGGAAGGTAACAAGCCCATTCTGGGCAACTTCGAGGATTCGCTGCTACTGCCCGAGAAGATCTGAGCCACTGCCTGGGCGTAGGCTGTAGCGCGAAGCCTGCGCTTCGCGTATCACTGAAGCGAAGCTGTTTGTCAGTTCCCATCGTGCAACGACACGTTCGCGCTACATCTATGCTTGCTCTTCCCCAAACTGGAACGTGCGCAGTGATTCCCAGGGGCCATTCCGGTAGGCCCACAGGTGCAAGCCTGTTCCGGTGGCTTGAAAGGGTTGGAAATCAGTGACTAGCTGCTGGTGCAGGGTACGGGCTACCGCCGGATCTACCTTGTTCTGGACGGTGACGTGGGGATTAAGCTTCTGCTGGTCTTGGGGCGTAAGGTAAGGTTGCCAAGTGGCTTGGAGGCCGCGGTGCAAAGTTTGTAGAAGCGGGCATTCCAGCGTGTAAGCCACGCCCCGGCCCAGAAACCGCACACCCGCCACCGCCAGCGTTAGAGGCGGGTGCGCGGCGGCTAGCTGCGCCAAGTGCTCGGTGATGGCAGCGTGTTCAGCGCCCGGTAAGTGGTGAAACAGTGTGAGATGTGCCGAAAGGAAATTACGCTCCGGTGGAAAATGCTGCTTCCGCAGCTCATTGAAAAAAAGCTGTGTTTCCGGGTCGAGGGCCAGGGTCAGGATAAGGGCGGTATTGGCGGTAACAAGGGAAGTAGGCATTTAGCGACATACCGTACTAGCTGCTGTGGAGTTGCCGATTCACGAAATAGATAGTCGTTCCAAGTGGCGAGGTAGCCACTTGAAAAGCAGCTTCGATATCAAGTGGCGGGTAGTTTACGTCTTACAGCATAGGGGTTATGCTGCCAGAGGGTTGTTGTTCCGACCAGAGCAAGGAATCTGAAGTCGGCCGTTGAGCAAGCTAGCTAGACAACCTAAATTTCTTCCTCCAATCAGAACAACAACGCCCTGACGGAAGAAGCATTTAACAACGAATGAGTACAGCCAAGGCAGCTACTCCTGCTACTTAGGCAGCATGATGCCTGAAGTTTATTCGCCACTATTTAGCTTCGCCTTCTTATCAGCAGCCTGATGCTGTTTAACCTAGTGCTTCGCTATGAACTTGCCCATCTACCAAATCGACGCTTTTTCCGACCGGCCTTTCGCGGGTAACCCGGCGGCCGTGTGCCCGCTGGAAAGCTGGCTGCCCGCTGAAACCATGCAGGCCATTGCGGCCGAAAACAATTTGGCCGAAACCGCCTTCTTCGTACCCAAGGGCGGCAGCGAGTTTGAAATTCGCTGGTTTACGCCGGCCGTGGAAGTGGAACTATGCGGCCACGCCACGTTGGCGTCGGCGCACGTACTTTATCAGTATGTAGGGTTCGAAGGCGCTGAAATTACCTTCCATTCGCGGAGCGGCCCCTTGCTTGTACTGCGCGAAACCGACGGCCGCCTGACGCTGGATTTTCCGAGCCGGCCGCCCCAACCGCTGCCGAGCCACCCCGATGGGTTGTTGGACGGCTTAGGCGCCACGCCCCTGCAAGTGTTGGCCGGCCCCGACCTAGTAGCCCTCTTCGCCAGCGAAGCCGAAGTGCGCGCTATTCGCCCCGACTTCACCCACCTAGCCCGCGTGGAGTTTCGTGCTGTCATCGTCACGGCGCCCGGCACCGATGGCGTCGATTTCGTGTCGCGGTTCTTTGGGCCGCGAGTAGGCGTGCCCGAGGATCCAGTCACGGGTTCGGCACACACCACGCTCATCCCGTACTGGGCTGAAAAGCTGGGCAAAACGACCCTCAAAGCTCGCCAAGTATCGGCCCGTGGCGGCGAGTTGTGGTGCGAGTTGCGCGGCGAGCGGGTCCGCATCAGCGGCTACGCCGTAACGTATTTGCGCGGCGAAATTGAAGTGGCGTAAAGCAGTAAGCGCAACTCAATTACAGTCGAAAGCAAAGAGTCAAGCGGACTGGAAGCCTGGCTTCGGCTAGATTAGGTTCCAGCTGAAGCCAGGCTTCCAGCCCGCTTGACTCTTTGTTTAAGCTGAAGCTTATTGCAGTGCCACTCCTATCTTGAAGCCGGCCGGGAAATACAGTCCTTCGTGGCCGTAGTCGGATGGTCCTGATTGGTACTGACTCTCTATCGTCTCAGACCCGCTGCGACTCGTGCTGGCACGCCAGCCGACGCCAGCATACAAGTCCAGAAAAACGCGGCCGGGATGCAAGGGCGCTTGGTAGCCCATTTGCGCGGTAGCCCCGTACCGGTTGATGGTTTCGGGGCGCGGACCGTTGCTGTACTCATATTGCGGGAGGCCGGTGGGTCCTAGCACTTGTCTCCACCCTATTTCTCGACCCGACACAGCAAAATGCTGCAAATTGGGTCCGTAGCTCACATATAAGCCAGCGGGATACTGCGCTTTCGTGGTAGTTAGGTACAGCCGGTGCTGTACTTGCACCCCGGCGCCGCGCACTGTTTCCTTGGAGTTGGTAGTGGAAGAGGCAGTGGTAAGAGCATCTGGCTGACCAGTGGGGCCAGCATAAAATTGGGGAGTGAAGGTGACGCTTTGGCGCGGGTGCTGATTCCAGCTTTTCTCTACCTCCAGCCAATAGCCACTCACCACCACATACTGCGGCGTCAACTTCACTAGCAGCGTCCGGCTAAGAGCAGCATCTTGTCCTTGCGCACGCACGGATACATGCAGCAACAGCAGTAGGGGGAGTAGCCGCCCACTCCAATCAAGCAAACGAGTGAGTTGCATTATTGAAGCGGCGTGATGGGTAGCAAGCTCAATTGCTGGAGCGTAGCACCCGTGTAGCTGTACTGGTAGAGTCCGTCGGTGCCAATAGCCATGAGCGTGCCCGCATCGGGAATTACGTCCACTACTTTAATGGGAAAAGATTGGGTTTGCGTGAGCACCGGGGCCTGGCTGGTATCGAATATTTTTAGGCCGTCGCTGTCGCACACAAACAGCCGAGTGCCATCAACCCCGAGGCCCTGCGGACCCGACATGGGGTAGGTGCGGGCTAGGCGCGGTTGGCTGAGCGTGGTGAGGTCGATGACTTGGAGCTGATTGGCGCCGCCACCGCAGTTACGGCCGTTGCGCAGCGTTACGTACGCGTACCGGTCGTCTACCACCACTGGGTCGCAGCTCACTACGTGCTGGTAGTACGCCACCTGCCGGGGCGCCTGCGGCGTGGCGGCATCGAAAATGTACATGCCGCGTTGGGTGCCTAGAAACAAGTAGTGGTCTTTCGGATAAATGGTCTCGACCCCGAATTGCAGCGGTATTTTCTGGCCGGGCGTGGGCACCGCTGGGTTAGCCAGATCGAATAGGCGTAAGCTTTGCTCATCCACCGTGTAGAGGCTCTGCCCCAAAATAGCGAAGCGCGCCAGCGAGCCGCCCTTGCCTACTGCGCCCGGCGCGGACGCATCCGCTCGGGTATTACCGGTGGAGAAAAACATAGGTGAATTGGTGCGCCAATACGGGCTGATGGTATACGGAACCTTCATTTTCTGCCAGCCGATTACAACCGTGTTGGCCGGGCGGTTTTCGGGCGCGCACTCTGGAGTTGTCATTGCTATTTCGGGCATCGGCAACTCCCGGAAGGCCTCGCGCACGCGGCCCTTCACTCGCACGGCTTCGGGGTTGGTGATATCAATAGTCACCAGGTCAGGCCCATTGTCGGCGTAGAGCAGGTTGCCTTTCACGGCCATGTCGATGTTGCCAGGAATGCGCAGAAAGCTGATGATGCGGGGAGAACCCGGGTTTTGGTTGTCAACCACATGAATGCCCTCGTACCGCTCGTTGATAAACAAGTAACGGCCTTGCACGTAAATTTTGCCCGTGTTGTGCATAGGCCGGGCCGACAAAGCTTCCACTGATTTCTCTAGCACTGTCCGCTCCATCATCTGGGGGCAGTAACCATCGTAATAAGCTATGGTGGGCTGAGGGTCGTCTTTTGCGGAAGAACACGATAGCAGCCCTAGCAGCATGAGCCAGCTAAACAGATAAGTAACTATTCTAGTCATAAGACAACCGACGAAAAAGGTGAGAAGAGCAAGGATAGCGGTGGCGGTTAACACAGCCAGCGTACTCTTCTGAGCCTACCTTCAAACAGAAAGTTGCAAGTGAATACCAACTATTTTCTATATAAGCTGGAGCGCACCGTACTATGCTCCTGATTGGTAGCTGATGCTAGCCACGCACTTGCTCTCGCTCGTAGCCGCCGCGTTCCACCACCTGCATCACAAACATTGCCTTGCCCGATACCGCCAGCAGCGCCTGATATACTGTTTCGGGCACGCCAACATAGCGCACAACACTGCCGCTTCGGTGTTCTATTTCCAGCGTTAACGTATCGGCGTCATAGCCAACGGCTTTCAGAGAAGTAGAACGGATAGGGCGGCGTTGCATAGCGAAAATAAGTATAGTTGAACAATACAGTAAATAAGTGGAATACGGTTTAAGCTCTAGATTCTAGAACCTAAACTCTTGAAGTGAAGCTACTTGGCTACCGGCTTTTTCTTGCCGGCGACAGGCGCGGCTACTTTGCCGGGGTTGTCGGCCAGGAACTTGCCCCAGCTTTTGCCGCCGGCTTTTTGGTTGTTGCCTTTTTGGTAGTGGTGGCAGAGGGCCACGGCCAGCGCATCGGTGGCGTCCAGAAACTTCGAGGCTTCGGCAATGGGCGGCAGCGTGAGGGTCTGGCGCAGCATGTGCGCTACTTGTTCTTTGGTGGCGTTGCCGGAGCCCGTCACCGACTGTTTTACTTTGGTGGGCGCATACTCCACGTACGGAATCTGGCGGGAGAGGCAGGCAGCAATGGCTACGCCCTGCGCCCGGCCTAGCTTCAGCATGCTCTGCACGTTTACGCCGTAGAAGGGCGCCTCAATAGCCAACTCATCGGGCAGAAACTCGTCGATTAGCTCGAGCATCCGCTCGAATATGCGCTTGAGCTTCAAGGCGTGATTCGTGCCCAGCTTCTGCATGTCAATCACGTCGTAGCGCAGCACGCGTACCCGCTGGCCCTGCACCTCAATCAGAGCATAGCCCATGATGTTAGTGCCGGGGTCGACGCCCATGATGACTTTGGGGAGCAAATCGGTGGAGGCAATAGGCAGAATCATTTTTCCAGGATAGAGTACTAAGTAACAAGTAATAAGGCTGCTGTTGCGTTTCCGTCGGTAACTTGCCGTAGTCAACCGCACTCCTCGTCGCTTTCTTGATTACCAGTAAACTACAAAACTACGCCCAAAAGCCGGAACGGACCGCGCCTCGGGGCTGGCTGGCGGTGGCGGGCAAGCTACTCGTAACGGCACTTACGCTCGGCTTATTATGGCACTCGGTGTTTGCCGATGCCGCCACGGCCGCCGCCTGGCGCGGGCTGCTAACGTCTACGCTCACCGGGCAAGGGCGCAAACCCGTATTGCTGGCCCTGGCGCTAGTGCCCGTCAACTGGGGCGTGGAAGCTTGGAAATGGTGGCGGCTGGCCCGGCATCTGGAACCGGTTTCGTTTCAGCGCAGCTTTCGGGCGGTGCTAGTAGGCCTCACCTTAGGGTTCGTTACGCCCAACCGCGTAGGCGACTACGCAGGCCGCATTATCGAGCTGAAAAGCCGGCGGCTCGATGCGCTAGGCGCCGTGTTTCTAGGCCGCTTCGGGCAACTGGTGGTGACGGTGCTGGCGGGCACGACGGGCTTGGTGTATTTTCTGCTGGCGTTCTACTTGCGTGACTATCCAGCCACGGGGCTCGGCGTGGTGGTAGCGGCCGTGCTGGTGAATGCCGCGGTGTTGCTGCCGCTCTACCGCTCACAGTTGTTGCTGGCCGTGCTGATGGCTGTTCCGCCGCTACGCCGGTTCCGGCGGTTTTTGGCCGTGATGCCCACGTATCCGGTGCAGGCGATTCATGCGGTGCTGGCTTTGTCGGGGCTGCGGTACGGGGTGTTTTGCGTGCAGTTTGGCTTGCTGCTGCAAGCGTATGGGGCGCACGCCCCGCTTGGGCCGGGCGCGGCCGCCATTGCGGGCACGTTTCTGCTTAAGTCCCTGGTGCCCTCGCTCAATGCTTTGGCCGATGTAGGTGTGCGGGAACTATCGGCTACGCACCTATTCGGGCTGCTCGGCGAGCCAGTGCTGCCGGTGCTCAGTGCTAGCTTGAGCTTGTGGGTGCTCAATATTGCTTTGCCTAGCGCGGCCGGGCTGGTGTTTGTGCTTCGACTTAAGCTTTTTCGCAAGAAAAAGGTTGCGCTTTCCAAAAAACGGCCGGTGGCCGAAACGCATGCCGCCAGTCTATGAACACGCTGCTGGGCTTGTTGCTGCTCCTCGCGCCGGCCGCCTATGCCGTTCGGATGCTGCAATTCCGACGAGCCTGGATTTCGGCGCCGAGTCTCGATCAGGCATCGGAAAAGCAGTTTGCCACCGCCAAGAGTAAACGCCTAGTAAACCCGGCTGCTTTTCAAGTTGAAACCCAGCTTCAACTCTCGGTCTTAGTTGCTGCTCGCAATGAAGCAACTACTCTACCCTCCTTGTTAGCTGATTTGGAGCGGCAGCGCCTGCCGGCTTCCGAGTTCGAGGTCATTGTGGTCGACGACCATTCCACCGACGAAACGGCCGCCATCGTGCGTGAAGCAGCACAACACAGTGCGTTTGCGCTGCGCTTGCTGCGGTTGCAAGACCTAGCCGGCCCTGCCCGTACCGGAAAGAAAGCCGCTTTGCAAGAAGCCATTGCCGCCGCGCGGGCGCCCTGGGTGGTTTGCACCGACGCCGACTGCCAGGTGTTGCCGGACTGGCTGCTGGCGCACCGTGCCATGCACGATACTGATGCTTGTTTTGTGAGTGGCCCGGTGCTACTAACCGGTCAGGGCGTGTTGGCATCATTGCAGGGACTGGAACTAGCGGGCTTGGTAGCCAGCGGGGCCGCCGGTATTCTGCTGGAGGCGCCCACTATGTGCAACGGAGCCAACCTCAGCTACCGGCGCGCTAGCTTTGCGGCGGTAAACGGCTTCAGCGGCAACACCCACGTAGCCAGTGGCGACGACGAATTTCTGCTGCACAAGCTGCACGCGGCGTATCCGGCGGGTATTCGGTTCCTCAAGCACGAGCAGGCCGTAGTGCGCACCGCCGCCCAATCTACGTTACGGCAGTTGCTGCGGCAGCGGGTGCGCTGGGCCAGCAAATGGCAGCACTACCGCACTGCGGCCCCGCGTCGGTTGGCTGTGCTGGTGCTGGCGGCCAATGTAGCCTTGGCAACTGGAATTCTGGTTCTGCCTTGGCAGCCAGCTTTGGCGCCTTGGGCAGCGGTAGCCTGGGTAGTGAAGCTGGGAGCTGATGTGCTATTCCTGACCCCAGTGCTGCGGTTTTTCAACCGACTACATTGGCTGGGGTGGGTTCCAATCCTGCAATTGGCGTACGCGCCGTATGCGTTACTGATTGGGGCGGCTGGTTTACGCGGAGGCTACGAGTGGAAGGGCCGGCAGGTAAAAGGCAGTAAGTAACGCACGAAGAAGGCATTACTATGCGGCATTTAAGCCCAACAGTAGGGGCAGGAAGGGTGCTTTGCAAAAACGACTTTTTAGTGCTGGCAATAAGGTGCGGAATGGGAAAATAAACTAGGCGAAATGGTTGGGTTACCATCATTTGCAAGGTACTTTTTCAGCGTAATCAACCAATTTCATTTAACCGCTGCACTATGTCTCATTTCAGCTTAAAAATGATGTTTCCTCTGTTGGTTGTGCTGTTGGTATTCTTAACGGGCGGTGTATTTTTCGCCGCTACGGGTCTTGTTACGCCCTTTGCGGATGCGGCCAATGCGGCGGCCTCCAAAGCCGCCGCCGACACGGTGGCGAGTACGTCCGGCGGTGAAGGCAACCTGCCTGCCGACTCGAACCGCATTGCTTCGGCGCTCAAGCCGGAAGAGCTGCCGTTAATTGCTGCCGGCGAAACACTGTTCAAAAGCAACTGCGCCCAGTGCCACGCTGTGAATGATGTAGTGGTGGGTCCGGCCCTGGCTGGTCTGCACGAACGGCGCCCGGTTACCTGGCTGATTCCCTGGATCAAAAACTCCAGCAAAGTGGTAGCCAGCGGCGACGAGTACGCCGTGAAAATTTACAATCAATACCAGAAGCAGCAGATGCCCAGCTTTGCCCTTTCCGATCAGGAAATTACTTCCATTTTGATTTACCTTAAGGCGGAAAGTGGGGCCTTTGCTACTTCAGCAGTGGCGCTTAACTAAGTGGGGCCCGGGCAATTAAGATAAGTGTATGTTAGAGCAAGCATAACCGGGCTGCCCTTCAGAAATGAGGCGGAGCAGTCCTGTCCAGCGTTAGGTTCTGATTTCCGCCCGCTCGCGCTACCTTTGTTGTTCCTTCCGTTCTTGTTTGCCTGTGACTGATTCTGAATTCGACATCCTCGACGAGCTGTACTTCGTCACTTCCTTCCGCGACCTGCTCCAGAAAACCGGCTTATCCGCCCCCGACCTTAAGCAAGGCTTGCGGAGTTTGCTAGAGCAAGGCCTGGCTCGGAGTTTCTGGCCCGACCCCGATACCGAGCTGGCCTACGAGGAAAGCTCGTTTGGCGCCATTAGCCAAGACTGTTACTACCTGGCCTCCAAGGAAGGCTTGCTTCAGCACAACACTCGTTAGGCGTGGCGGGGGCCGCAATTTCCGGGCAGCCGAGCGCCGCCGCTGTTGCCCGGCCGCCGAGTTATTACGTCCGTCAACGCCTGCTCCAGAACCGGCCGGCCATGGCTGGGCTGGGCTTTATCCTCTTGTGCACGCTGGTAGCGGTACTGGGCTATTGGGTGCTGCCCGACAACTCTCCGAACGCCAACAACAGCCTCGTGCAACTCCAGAAAGAGCCACCAGGTTTTCAAGCTACCATCTTGCGCTTGCCAGCGACCGAAGCCACTGGCGCGCAACGCACCGACAACTTGTTGACCACTTGGTTACGGGGCCGTACGCCCCGCTACCAGGAAACGCCCATCGAAAACTACCGTTTCGAGGGCGATTCGCTGTTCACGCAACCCTACCGCAACCATTCTGCCCTGGCCGACCAGCCCCGGCGCTACTCGCTCACCCAATTGGTGGGCCGCCCGGGCACGCTCGCCGAACTGCGCCAAGCGGTAGAGCAAGAGCACATCGTCCGCCGCACCTACTGGCTAGGCACCGATAAAGCGGGTCGCGACGAGCTAAGCCGCCTGCTGCTGGGTACGCGCATCTCGCTGGGTATCGGGCTGGTAGCCGTCCTGATTTCGCTGGTGCTGGGTATGACCATTGGGGCGGTGGCGGGCTACGTGGGCGGCTGGCTCGATAGTTTGCTGCTGGGACTGATGACGGTGGTGTGGAGCATTCCGGGCATCATGCTCGTTATTGCCATTTCGCTAGCCCTCGATTCCAAAGGCGTCTGGACTTCCTTCGTGGCCGTGGGTTTGACCATGTGGGTGGATGTGGCCCGCGTGGTGCGGGGGCAGATGCTAAGTTTGCGTGAGAAAACCTTTGTGGAAGCCGGCCGCGTGTTGGGCTTGCCACAGAGCCGCCTTATTGCCCGGCATCTGCTGCCCAACATGACGGGGCCGCTTATTGTCATTGCAACCAGTAATTTTGCAGCGGCCATTCTGCTGGAAGCGGGGCTGAGTTTCCTAGGATTGGGCGTGCAGCCACCAGCCCCATCATGGGGGCTTATGGTGAATGAAGGTTTCCAGTTGCTAGGCACCACAGCCGGTTTGTGGCTCACGCTGCTGCCCGGCTTAGCCATTAGCTTGCTGGTACTGAGCTTCAACCTGCTCGGCAACGGCCTCCGCGACGCTTATGATCCTAAAACGCCCTTGAGTTAATGGGGGAATGATTGACTAGTTGATGGAAAGTGGTTAGCAATCAACAATTCAACAATCAACTAGTCAACAGCCAATTATCAACAATCAACCTTTCAATCTAATGCCCAACACTACTCCCATAACGGCTGAAAAACGGCTCTTTTTAAAAGACCGGGAGTTGGGGGCACTGCTGGAAATCACGCAGGCCATCAACCAAGATCTTGGGGAAGCGGCCCTTTACAAGATATTTCAGTTCACGCTACTAGGCCAACTCAACATCCGGCGGCTAGTACTCTACGTGAAAGACGAAGGCGTGTGGCACTGCGTGGTGTCGTTTGGCTCGCAACTACCCGACTACTGTCGGATTCCGTTGCCTGAAATGATTATCGAGAGCTGCACCAGCGCGCCCGCGCCCGTCGCCAACCTGCAACTTGATGCTAATTGGTGGCTGCTCGAAACAGTTATTCCGGTGGTGCGCAACGAGGAGGTAGTGGCCTACGTGTTCATCGGCAATATGCACGAAGACTACGCCAGCGGCGAGGCCACCAAGTTTCTGGAAACGCTAAGCAACATTCTGCTCGGGGCCATTGAAAACCGGCGGCTCGGCCGGCAACGGATAGCGGCCGCGGCCATGCGCAAGGAGATTGAAATCGCGCAGGAAGTGCAAACCATGTTGTTTCCGCGCACGCTGCCCAACGACGCCCACGTAGCCGTGGCGGCTTCCTACGTGCCTCACACCGCCGTCGGGGGCGACTACTACGACGTGGTGACGTTGGACGAAAACCGGTTTTTGTTCTGTATTGCCGACGTATCAGGCAAGGGTGTGGCGGCTTCGTTGCTGATGTCGAACTTTCAGGCGGGGTTGCGCACGTTGCTCCGCCAGCAGGCCGACTTGGCCACGGTAGCCAATGAACTTAATAACCTGATTTTCCGCAATGCCGGCGGCGACAAGTTTATCACCGTCTTCTTTGGCCTCTACGACCGCGCCACGCGCCGCCTGCAATACGTGAATGCCGGCCACAACGACCCCTTGCTGCTATCCGACCAAGATACGGTGCTGCAACTCAAAGAAGGCACCATTATGCTCGGCGTAATGGACGAATTGCCCATGCTGAAGGTAGGGGAGGTAGAAGTGCCCCCGCGCACACTGCTGCTTTCCTACACTGATGGTCTGACAGAGGTGTTTAATGCCGAGAACGACGAATTCGGCGAGGAAGGTGTACTGCGTGTGCTCCGGCAAAACCGCTTTTTGCCCCTGCCCCGTTTGCACGAAGAACTACTAAAGGAAATCCAGTTGTTCAACGTGAACGACAGCCATTTTGCTGACGACATCACGATTCTAAGCTGCCGCTTCAAGTAAATACTAAAGCAGAAGGTCCGAACAAGAGTAGCAACCCATCATGGGGCGCTAGCTACTCTTGTCCGGACCTTCTGCTTTGTGCGTTTGTAGAAAGCTAAGCCTGGTTAGCTGCTGGCGTCGGCGTTTTTCCGACCACAAAGTTGAGCCCGAAAAACAGGTTTTCCTTCAGCAGCGAATTGGTGCGCCATAGCTTACCTTCCCGGGCCATCAACTCAGTTGAGTTGCCGTTTTTAAACATAAACGGCGGAAACAAGCGGATGTATTGCACATCGGCGGGGTAGATATACAGCCCCTGCTTGGCTAGCTCGCTGCGCCAAGTGGCTAGATTTCGAATGTTTTCGTTGCCGAGCAGAATATTCTTTTCAAGCTGGTCGTCGTAGATTTCAATAATGCGCTTGTTGCCGCGGCGTAGGTAGAGCTTGAGGTTCTGTACCACGTTGCCGCCGTTTTCTTCCACTATAATCAAGTTGCCATTAGGCCGCAGTGCCTGATGGAAAATGCGGAGGGCGTCTTGCAGCGGCTCCAAGTGGTGCAGCGTGTCCTGGATGATGATGTGGTCGTAGGAAGCCGGGGCCGGGGGCGAATCAAACAGGTTCTCGTAGCTGTAGGTGAAGCCCGAAACATCGCCGAACTGCGACCAGTAGCGGAGGCGCTCCGGAATGTGCTTGAAGTAGAACTCCAGCGTGGTGCCGTGCACCTTGTAGCCGTTGAGCGCCAGGAAAATGGCCGTGGTGCCGTAACCGCAGCCACAGTCCAGGATGGCCGCGTCGCGGTTGGGCAGATGATCCAGAATGTAGTGTAAGCGCTGTATGACGTAAGATTTGCGAAACTCGAAGCTCGCCGGATTTTCTAAAAACTTATAGTAGCTAGTTAGTTGCTGGTTGCTTCGTAACTCTTCTAGCAACAAATCAAAGAACTCATTAACCGTCATAGTAGGCGTAAAAGGGATGATATGGAAGGTAAAGGGCACTCCTTTCAGCGAAGGTACAGCCTAAACGGAAACCTAAGAAGGCGATGCGCTAGGTTGCAAGCGGCTTTGCGAGGCCAGACAACCACTGGCTACTACTTTCAAACTGTGAATTTTAGCGGTCAGACCTGCTCGGCAGCAGGTAGTTCAACGGCCTCATCTTCCTGCCAAAACTGTATCCGCATAAGAACCGCTAAAGAAACATAGTAGAAAGAGCCAATCTTGTCGACCTCCAGTAACTCATTGAGGAGCAGGTGGAAGACGATAACCACGAAAGAAAGGCCAGCCGCCATAACCAGGTTCTGCTGCTGCGTGTTACGGGCGCGGTGGTAAAGTCGCTCGATGAGCAGGAGGGTGGCGAATATTAGCGCTGTAAACAGCACAAACCCCGGAATGCCTTGCTCCGCCAGTTGCAACAGAAAATAGTTGTGCGTGGTAGATTTCTCGGGGTTGTCGCTCACGTAAGTCCGAAAGCTCTTAACCGTGTAGCGTTTGTATTCGGGATAGAAAGTGGAGGGTCCGCTTCCTATTATAGGCTTCTCTGTTATCATGTGGCCCGCTGCCACCCAACGGTACACCCGCTCCATGCCCGAAACGTCCTCTAGGTTGTACGTAGCTTCCAGGTGCTTCTGGAAATTGTTGCCATAGAAGATAGTTTTCTCGTAATCAGGCGCGTACGCCATGTAGTTGTCTCCTCTAATGAAGTAGTTGACGCCCAAAATGGTAGCCACCGTAGCACCGATCAAGGCCAACCGCGTCAGGCGCAGGCGAATAATCCAGTAGTAGAGCACGGCCACAACAAGCGCCAGTACCGAGGCACGGGTATAGGAAAGCGACACGCCTCCCACCGCCAAAACAAGCACCACATACCACAGCCGACGGCTTTGTTTGGTAGCGGCCTCACGGGCGGCGAAATAGGCATAAGGGGTCAGCAGCGCCGCTGCCGCTGCGTATATCACGTGGTTGCTGTAGAAGGGCTGAATGGCCACATTGATCGTATCGAAGCCAAAGCCCAATCCTGCATGGCGCACCATGGTGTAGGCCACCGTAATGCTCACCCCCACCGCATAAAAGGCTACCATGCGCCATACGTCGCGTGGTGTGCGCACCAGGGCCATCGTCACAAACACAAAAGGCACGATGTACCAGGTTTTGGCCAGCAGGTATTTAACAGACTTCAGGGTGTCCACCGAAGAAATCGTGGAGGCCACAGACCACAGCAGCGCGACGCCCATCAGCAGCACCAAGGGGTGGCGCCAGAGCCGCCCCGGTACTTCACTGCGCCCCAGCAGCACATTTACAACAAAGCAAACCAGCAGGACCAGCATTAATGGCTCCGAGGGTACATCCATGCTCAAGCCAGCCGGCAAGTGCACCTCGCGCGAAAAGGCCAGCGTACCGAGCAGCATATAATATATCCAGCGCCAGTCGATGAGCATCACTGTAACCCCCAGCACCACCAGCGGCAGGGCCAGCCACCCAAACGAGTCGAGGGTGAGAGTGGCCACCCCGGCCACGAGCACCACCGCCACAAACGCCATAAACAAGCGTTGGTCGGAGTTTTGAGGACGTAGGTGAGCGAGAAAATTCATAAAATTGAAAAACCTGAAAACAAGCAGGATGTACTAGTAAGGCTACCCACAGCAGGAGCAGAGTAGGGCACAATGAGAGCCGCTACGTAAAGCGTGGGTTCACGCTATCGGTTTCCTTTTGGTAGTAGGTGCTACTTGGTTCTTCCCATGCTCAGGTTGCCCCGATACAGTTCAATCAGAGTGATAAAAGCCACTGAAAGGGCAAATGTGATGACTAGCGACGACGCCACAATAAGCCACCGCACTGGCTTGGATTTCTTGGTAGCGGGATAAGCTTCCTGCACTACATAGATGCTGGAAATTCTACCGCTGATACCTACGCGTGCCGTTTCGTAGGCACTACGGGCCCCAAGCAGGCGGGCCTGTAAGTCGTTGAAGCGAGCAAAAAGGGTGTTCATTTGGTCGATGCCAGCAGAGTAGCTTTCCAGATTGAAAATGTTGCCACCATCAGTTTTGGTGAGGCCACGCAAGGCGCGCCGTAAACCTGCGGCCTTGCTGCTGTTGCCTTCGCCTTCGGCGCGGCGCAGTTCTTCCTCGGTTTCAATTATTTCCTTGGCCAGATAACGCGACTCCAGGGCTAAGCCATAGATGCCATAGCGGCGCCGGCCTACTCTCAGGCTATCGTAGGTGGATTGGTACTCACGTTCCAAAAAATTGCGCCGTTGAGCATACAGCTCCAGTACCTTAACCCGGTTGGCCAGGGTTAGCTGCTGGTTCACCGAGTCGATGCTCTGCACAAGGGCATTAGCGATGCGGGCCGCCAGCACCTTGTCTTTGTCTTCAAAGGTTAGTTCGATAGCATCCCGGTCGTTGTGCACGATTTTCAGGTTGCTTGAAAATTCGTCGAGCGCCGCCTGATCGGCGGCATCATCGCCGGCCGCGCCGGCTTTGTAGTGTTCGTGCAACTTGAAGCGCTTGATGAGCCGTTCGGCCACCGGCTGCGACTCGCCAATGGTGATTACCCGGTCCAAGTCTTCGCTGCGGCCTCCTAGTTCCAGCTTGCCTCCTTCTGATACAATACGGTCGGGGTCAGTGGTTTGGGGGTTGGTTGGGTAGAAGACAGTTGTCGACTTATAAATGTTGGGTAATAACAAGGCCACCGCTGTACTTACCAGCAGGGCTAGTAGCAAAGCCCCCAATACCAGTGATTTCCAACGATTGATAACAGGCCATAGGCCCAAAAGTGAATAGGTGGGGGATGACATATAAGCGAAAAAAGACAACCACAAAGCAGCACCAGGTTTCCGGCACTACCACAACGCGGCAAAGCTAGCTGGAAAATGTGTTAAATGAGTAGCGTAAAAAACCGATTAGGTGACTTAGAGCGAGTAACAGAATGGATGATGCCCCAGGCTCTGGCCGATATTAATACCTGAGTCGTTGTTTGTGCAAGCGCTTCAACCCCTACTTTTGCGCTCCCTTTCCTTCACGTTCGCGCCTATCAAACGCTTTTTCGGAAATATTAGTCTGGTTGTGCTGCTTAACCTGCTGGTGAAGCCCGGCTGGGTGGTAGTCGAGAATCTGGTGCAAGATCGGTTGGGGCACGAGGCCTTCGGAACGTTTACGGCGTTGTTCACGCTGGCTAGCGTCGTGGCCGCCGTGTCGGACTTGGGCACCACGCAGTTCACCACCAAGCGTATTGCCGCCGCCCCGGAGTTCCTGACGGAATACTTCCCCACGCTGGTTCCTTTGAAAGGGGGCTTGTCGGTGCTCTTTCTTGGTATTGTGGTGGCAATAGGGTGGGTGCTAGGCTATCCGCTTATGCTGCTCGCCCTAACTACCATAGGAATGCTGCTCGCCCAATACACGCTGTTTCTGCGCGGAGTATTGCAGGCCCACCAACGCTTCAATACCGATGCCCTGTTGTCGGTGCTAGAGAAGTTTCTGTTGCTTGGCCTCGTGCTGGGGCTTATTCCGATTGGTATCACGCTCAACAAGTACGTGGCCGCCCGCTCCGTTGCTATTGGGTTCACGTTTGTGGTGCTTTATGGGATAATAAAGCAACTCTACGGCCAAGTGAAGCTGCAACTGCGCTGGGACCAGGCCCGCACTGTGCTTCGGGCTAGCCTGCCGCTGGCACTCATCACGCTGGTTTACGGTCTCAACGAACGAATTGACATGCTGATGCTCAAGCAGATAGTGTCGGCGCAGGAGGCCAGCTACTACGCCGCCGCCTACCGCTGGGGCGACACCGTGATGATGTACCTCTGGACCGTTTTGCCGCTGTTCTTCGCCAAATTCGCGTATGCCACCGACCGGCCCGACGAGCAGCGCGACGTACTATGGTTCGGACAGCGCGTCGTGACGGTACCCATGCTGCTGGTCTGCGCTTTTGTTTTGTTTCGGGGCGAGCTGCTGTTCTGGCAGTTCAAGCACAGCACGGCTTCGGAAATTGCGCAGATGGTGCTGTGCCTGAAAATATTATTCGTTAGCGTTCTGGTTCACGCCTTCTTTGCTATCTATAGCACCTTGCTTACCAGCACCAACCACGAGCGAGCCGTGAGCTGGCTGGTAGTAGCCAGCACCGTGCTGAACGTAGCGCTGAACTTAGTGCTGCTGCCAAAACTCGGCGCCGTAGCCGGGGCCATCAACACGCTGGTATGCGCCGTGTTTGTCTCGGTGGGCTACTTGTGGCTGGTGCACAGCCGAACGGGTGTGCCGGTGCCGTGGAACTGGCTAACCCGGCTAGGACTGGCATTCGGGTTGCTGTGTGCCGTATGGTACGGGCTGCAAACCAAGCTCGATTTGCACTGGCTGCTGGAGTCGGTGGTGGCTAGTGGGGCCTTTATTGGTATCCTGTTTCTGGTCGGTGTGGTGCACATTTCGGAACTTCGCAAGCTGCTGCCAAGATGAGCTCCTGCAACAGGAAGCAGTAGATTTGCTCTTGTAACTACGGGTTTCGCGTCTGCTACCGATCAACTTCATTCCCTCACCAGTTCGTAGTTTCACCGTCTCACCGTCTCACCGTCTCTTCTTTTGGATATAGCCGTCAATACCCGCTTTCTGCTGCCTGGCGACCATCTGGAGGGTATTGGACGCTTCACGTTCGAGACACTGAAGCGAATGGTGGCCGCGCACCCAGAGCATACGTTTCACTTTCTGTTTGATAGGCCGTTTGACCCGCGCTACTTGTTCGCGCCGAACGTGGTGCCGCACGTGTTGTTTCCGCCGGCGCGCCACCCGTTTTTGTGGGTGGCCTGGTTTGAAGGGGCAGTGGCGTGGTGGCTGCGGCGGCACCGGCCGGCCGTGTTCTTCAGCCCCGACGGCTACACGACGCTGGCTACTCGTGTGCCGCGCATTACGGTGCTACACGACCTGGCTTTCGAGCACTTCCCCGAGCATATGAGTGTGCTCGAACACAAGTATTATCAGTATTTCGCGCCGCGCTTTGCCCGTGCCTCCGAGCAATTGATAGCCGTGTCGGAGGCGACCAAGCAGGATGTGGTGCAGTCGTACGGCGTGCCCGCCGCTAACATTCAAGTTGTTTTCAACGCGGCCGGAAGTCATTTTCGCCCTCTGCCCGCCGCTGTTCAGCAGGCTACGCGGGAGCGTTTTGCCGGCGGCAAACCCTATTTTCTGTTTGTGGGGGCCTTGCATCCGCGCAAAAACCTGGTGAACCTACTAAAGGCTTTCAACGAGTTCAAGCAACTAACCGGGGCCGATGTCAAGCTCTTGGTTGTGGGCCGAACGGCCTGGAAAGCCGGCCCCATGTTCGATGCTTACCAACAGATGCAACACCGCCACGATGTGCACCTTGCTGGCCGCGTTTCCGAGGAGGAACTAGTGCAGCTTTACGCGGCAGCTTTGGCCACGGCGTACGTCCCTTACTTCGAGGGTTTTGGCATTCCCATCATCGAGGCTCAGTCCTGCGCTTCGCCCGTGGTTACCGCCGACCGTAGCTCTATGCCCGAAGTAGCCGGCGGCGCGGCCATACTCGTTGATCCGTTCAACCCCACCGCCATTGCCGCGGCGCTCGTGCGCCTCTGGCAGGAGCCGGAACTGCGTCAGGAGCTAGTGGAGAAGGGGTTACAGAACACGCAACGATTTTCCTGGGACAAAAGCGCCGAGGCGTTGTGGGGAACTATTCTCTCTATTAGTAACCAGAAAATGTGAACTGCTGGAATAGACCGTCTTGCTCAGCTTGCCAAAGCATTTCGTTCGCTTCGTTGAGTTTACCACGCTAGCGAGATGTTTCGGCAAGCGCAGCAGGGCATTGTGGGTGTTTTTCTGAATCTCCAGTGCAGTTTCTCTATCCAATCCTTACCCCTCTTTCAACTCTATGCGTTTGCACCGTTTGCCTCAACTCCTGCAACGCTTACTGCCGCATACCGAGTGGCGTGGCCCAGTGTCGGAAGGTGCGAAACCACTCTACCTTACCTTCGACGACGGTCCGATTCCCGAGGAAACTCCTTTTGTGCTCGAACAACTGGCGCGCTACGAGGCGCGCGCTACGTTTTTTTGCGTGGGACAAAATCTCGAGCGTAACCCCGAAGTGGCCCGGCAAGCGCTGGCCGCTGGGCACCGCCTTGCCAACCATACGTACCACCACGTTAGCGGTTGGCAACTGCCAGTGCCCGCCTACCTGGCCGAAGTGCAGCAGTGCCAGCAGGTGCTAGAAGCAGTTGGCGAAACGGCCCGCCCACTGATGCGCCCGCCCTACGGGCGCATCACGCGGGCGCAAGCGGCGGCGCTGCATCCCAACTACCGCCTGATCATGTGGGACGTGCTAACGTATGACTACGACGCTACCTATCCAGCTGAAACTTGCCTGCGGACGGCTCTAGCCCATACCCGGCCCGGCTCCATCGTCGTTTTCCACGACAGTGAAAAAGCCCACCGCAACCTGCGCGCGGTGCTTCCCCGCTACCTCGAAGCTTGCGCCGCGCAAGGCTATTCGTTCGAGGCATTATAACACCAGCTGAAAGTTGGTGTTATAGCCTGACGTAGCTTTACGGATCATCATTCTTGGACCTGTTGCTTTTCCTCACTCTCTTTCTGGTTGGCTGGTTTCTGATTCTGGCAACTTCCACGCTGCTTTTCGCCACGCGGCCCGGCAGCCAACCGGGGGCGTTGCCGGTGCCGCTGCCGCGCGTCAGTATCCTGATTGCCGCCCGCAACGAGGCAGCCGCCATTGCCCGCTGCCTGACCGCCATCCGCCAACTCGACTACCCCGCGCATCTGCTCGAAGTGCTGCTCGGCGACGACGCTTCCACCGATGCCACCAGCGCTGTAGCTACGCAGGCCATGCGCGGCTTTGCCGGCAGCTTCCACCTTTTGCCCATCCAAGAAACCGTGGGGTTGGCGCGCGGCAAAGCCAATGTGCTGGCCCACCTCACCCGCGCCGCTACCACCGGCTTCTTCTTTATTACCGATGCCGATATTGCCGTGCCCCGCACCTGGGTGCAAGGTCTGCTGGCTCATACGGCCCCCGGCGTGGGCACCGTTACGGGCCTGACGCTGGTGGACGGTCCGCGCCTCTTCGACAAGTTGCAGGGCCTCGACTGGCTGATGTCGTTGGGGCTGGTGCAGGTGGTGTCGGATCAGGGGCGGCCCGTAACGGCCATGGGCAACAACATGCTCGTCACGCGGGCCGCTTATGAAGCCACCGGCGGCTACGAGAATCTGCCGTTTTCCGTCACCGAAGACTACGAACTGTTTCGGGCCACCATTCGGTTGGGGTTCGGCTACCGCATCTTGTTTCGGCCGGAAGTGTTGGCTACTTCCTTGCCCATGCGTACCGTTGGCAACTTGTTGCACCAGCGCCGCCGCTGGATGCGCGGGGCCGAAAACTTGCCGTGGTGGTTGCGGGCCGGGCTGCTTTACTATGCCGGCTTCTACCCAGCACTGCTGCTAACGGCCTGGGTGGCCGGGCCAGCTGTGGCCGGGTTGGTGCTGCTAGCTAAAGTGCTGTTGCAAGGCACGTTGGCTTACTTTAGCTTCCGCCGCGCCGGCCGCCGCGCCCCGTTGTGGCTGATGCCTCTGTTTGAACTTTATTCCGTCACGCTCACCTTTGCTCTCACCATCTTCCGCCTCCTGCCACTCTCTTTTGATTGGAAAGGCCGGCGGTATAAATAATAGGGTGAACTGCTGATTGTTAATTGTTTAACCTGGTAGTAAACAATCAGCAACCAGCAATCAATAACTGAAAAATGATCCTAGCCGATTCTCACGCCCACGTCTACTCCGAGCAGTTCAAACCCGACCGCGACGCCATGCTGAACCGCGCCTACGAGACCGGCGTTCAAACCATCTACATGCCCAACATCGACCACACCAGCATCGAGGTGATGTTGGAGACAGAGGCGCGGTTTCCGCAGCAGTGTTACCCCATGATGGGCCTGCACCCTTGTTCGGTGGACAAGCACTTCGAAAAACAGCTCTACGAAGTGGAAGAGTGGCTCGGGAAGCGGCCGTTTGCGGCCGTAGGGGAGTGTGGCATCGACTTGTACTGGGACAAAACGCACCTGGCCGAGCAGCAAGAAGCCCTGCGGATTCAGATAGCCCTGGCCAAGCAGCACAAACTCCCCCTCGTGCTCCACACCCGCGACGCCTTCCGCGAAACCGCCGACCTTATTGAAGCCGCGCAGGATGGCACGTTGCGCGGCGTGTTCCACTGCTTTTCCGGCTCCAAGGAAGAAGCCGAAGAGGTTGTTCGCCTGGGCTTCAAGCTCGGCATCGGCGGCGTGGCAACCTTCAAGAACGGCGGCCTCGACAAGACCCTACCCGGCATAGCCCTAGAACACCTGCTCCTTGAAACTGACTGCCCCTACCTAGCCCCCATGCCGCACCGCGGCAAGCGCAACGAGCCCGCCTATCTGACCCTAGTAGCTCGCCGCCTGGCCGACATCTTGGGCAAAGACGAAGAAGAAATTGTGGAAGCCACCACCCGCAATACCAAGGAATTGTTCGTGGCTGGCGTGTAGCACAAACGGGGCTAGGGGGTGTGGCGCCACTACAGCTTTCCCTTCGCCGTTTGCTTGACCTTTTTATCGGCTACAACTTCGCTGTCTTTGATGCTGAAATTGGATACCGATTGCAGGCTGAAGGCGGGTACGGATGGCAGGTGTTGCGCTTTGATGTTGCGGAGGTTGATGTCCTTTGCATCAACCAGCACGAAGGGTGGGCGCTGGTCGTCTTTCTGGTAGCGGATGTCGATGTTGCGCATTTCGAGGCCCTTTACGTGCCGAATGAAAAACCCGTAGGAGGGCATGTCGCCCATGTGGCCGGGGTCGGGGTAGTCCTTTTCGCCTTCCGCTGGCACAATAGCGGCTTGCTCTTTGGTGCCGCCGCCCTGGAACTCGATGCGGATGTTGTCTAGGGTCACGTCTTCAATGTCGTGGCCGGGTATGCCGCTGATAATGGAGCCGTATTTCACGTCGGCATTGTAGACCACCACATTGCTGATTTTCACGCGGCGCAACACGCCCACTGGCGTACCTTCCGGCCCGCGCATCCGGGCCCCGAGGCGCAGGTAGAACGGCGAATTCACGATGTCCCGCATGGTAATGTTGGTGATGGTAACATCTTCCAGAATGCCGCCGTCCACGGTTTCCAGCGCCAGCCCGCGGCAAAACTCGAACACGCAGTTGGAAATAGTGATGTTCTTGAAGCCGCCATTCGATTCGGTGCCAAACTTGATGCGCCCCGTCACGTCCATCTTATCGGGTACCAAGGCCGCCTCCTTGCGCTGATACGTCCCGTCGAAGAAGGTGCCCCGGTCGAAGCCGGACACCTCGCAGTTGGTGATGGTTACGTTTTCGGTGGCGCGGGCAAAACCGAGAGCGTACGAACTTTTCAAGCAAATAGCATCATCAAAAGGCGAGTTGATAGTGCAGTTCGAGATGCGCACGTGGCGGCAGCAATCCACGTCGATGCCGTCGCGGTTGGTGTCCATCTTTACGTTATCAACGGTGAAGTTATCGATGCCCGTGGCCAGGATGCCGAAGTGCCCGCCGTAGAGCACCGTAATGTCGCGGATCAGCACGTTGCGGCACAGCTTCAGGGCAATAGCCTTGTTGGCAACTCCCGGCGTGCGCGTCCCTTCCCGCGTCAGCCCCTTTTTGCCATCAATAATGCCTGTACCGATGATGGAGACATTCACGAGGTTCTCGCCCCAAATCAGGCTGTTGTGCCAGTGGCTGTGCCCGAAGTCCTGAAACTTGGTCGATTCATTCGGCTCGGCCACATCATAGCCCCCCGTGCCATTGGCCGGCGGTTCGGCAGCTAACACGGTAGCGCCTTGGTCGATGAAAAGGGCAATGTTGCTTTTCAAGTGAATGGAGAAGCTGGCATACGTGCCCGCTGGGAAATACACCGTGCCGCCCCCGGCCGCGGCTGCCGCGTCAATGGCCTTGTTGATGGCCGGCGTATCCAACGTTTTACCGTTGCCAGTGGCTCCGTACGTTCGTACGTTGAAGTAGCCCGATTGCTGTTGAGCCAGCAAAGGGAAACTGAAAAGTAACTGCGCAACAACAAGCAGAAAATACCGCATAGGGGAGAGGAAGAGAAAAATTAAAAGTCCGTTATGTCGTGCAGAGCAGAGCGAAGCATCTCGCGTGCTGAGGTTAGGTTACTACTTGAGTATCAGCACGCGAAATGCTTCGCTCTGCATGACGGTAGTAGCATGGCCGTGCACCTTCACTGCGCATCGCGCCGCACAATGGCTTCGCCTTCCGTTACGGTCAGTTTCAGGCCGCTGGTATCGAGGCCGCGCACGTTTTCCAGTATCAAGCCTTTCTGGGCCGTCAGCACGCAATTTTTGAAGCTCACGTTTTCGATGGGGCTGTTTTCAAGACCGTGCATGCGCCCGCCCGACTTGACCGTGCCGGTGATGTTGATCAGCTTCACGTTGCGCACGAGGGGCAGCACTTGCGCGGGCGGGGCAATGGGCGGCACCATGCGCCACTCCATGTTGAACTCGAAGGCCTGACGCGTATTGCGCAGCACCATATCCCGGTAGGTAATATCCTCAACCACGCCCCCGCGGCTCGGCTGCGACTTGAACCGGATGGGCGCCCAATTGTCGGCTTCGGCCACGCAGTTGCGCACTTCCACCCGCCGTATGCCCCCCGACGTTTCGCTGCCCATGGCCACGCCGCCGTGCCCGTAGCCGAAGCGGGTTTTCTCGATGAGAACATCTTCGCTCGGCCGGTTCACCCGCAGCCCGTCAGCATCCTTGCCCGACTTAATGGAAATGCAGTCGTCATTCACATCAATGTCGCAGTTGCTGATGCGGATGTCGCGGCTGGAATCGATGTCGATGCCGTCGGAGCTGGGAATGAGGTGGGCGGCCCGGATGGTCAGGTTTTCGGCCACCACGCCCGTGCAATACAAGATGTGCAGGCACCACACAGCTTGATTGCGTAGCTGTAAGTTGGCGATGCGCGCCTTGCGGCAGTTCTGGAAGCACAGTAGCCGGGGGCGGCCTAGGCGCGGCGCCGTAGGGTCGGGAGGTTGCTGGAGGCGAGCTTGGCGCGCTAGTTCCACCCATTCCTCGCCCGAGCCATCAATGGTGCCCTCGCCCTCCACGGTAACGCCCGTTAAGTTGGTGGCATTTACCAGCGCCGCCGTGAACGGCTGCTCCATGCCTTCCCACCGAGTGGCTACCTGCGGGTAATCTTCTTGCCGGGTCGAGCCTTTCAGCACACCCTCTTTCTCGATTAGCAGATTCACGCCCTTTTTCAGGAAAATAGCGCCGGTCCGGAACGTGCCTTTGGGCACCACTACCGTGCCGCCGCCCGCCGCCGAACACTTATCAATAGTCGCCTGAATAGCCTGCGTGTTCAGCGTCTGCCCGTCGCCAACGGCTCCGTTGGCCGCAATGTCGTATCGCTTGGCTGGCTGCCATGCTGTAAACGACGCCAGCACTATCAGCATGAGGCACTGCGCGGCAAAAATCGGCCATTTTCGTTGTTTCATCCGTTGGGTGGTTAGCTGGCTAATTGGAAATTTCGTGGTATGTGGCGCCAGGCTCCGGCTTGGCGCCATGCGCTGACTTCGGTATTTCGTTGCGCTGTGAATTTCTTGTGTACGATTCCAAGGTGGCCATTCGCTTTGGCGGAGCCGTTCTGCACTTTCCTGCTACAACTAGTAATTCCGTAGTGCCGCCCGGCGCATGGGTTGGCAGACGTCGCTAACTTGGCGCTTCCATCCCAACCTCATCTGCTTTGCCTTCCCCCAATAACCGCCCCGAAACTGCCGTCCTCGTCATTTATACCGGCGGCACCGCTGGCATGGCCTACAACAGCCAGGGGGAACTGGTGCCCATGAATTTCGAGCAGATTCGCAAGAAAATGCCCGAGCTGCGCCAACTCAACATGCGCGTGAAAGTGGTCAGCCTCGGCGAACCCATAGATTCCAGCAACGTCACGGTAACCGATTGGTACAAGATGGTGGCGCTTATCGAGGCAAACTATACTCTCTACGACGGCTTCGTGGTGTTGCACGGCACCGATACCATGGCGTATTCAGCGGCGGCGCTTAGCTTTCTGCTCGAAAACTTGGGCAAAACGGTGGTCTTCACGGGGGCCCAGGTGCCCGTGGGTCGTATCCGTACCGATGCCCGCCGCAACTTGATTACCGCCCTGGAAATAGCCGTGGCGCGCTATCCGGTGGCCGGCACGGTGCGCGTGCCGGAGGTCTGCATCTTCTTCAACGACTTGCTGATTCGGGGCAACCGCGCCAAAAAAGTGGAAAGCCAGCAGTACAACGCCTTCCGCTCGGAAAACTACCCGCCCCTGGCCCGCGCCGGTATCGAGCTGGAGTTCAACGACAAGCAGATTCGCCTGCTACCCGCGGCCCACCTGCGCGCCCACACCTACCTCGACGAGCAGGTGACGCTACTGCCCCTGTTCCCCGGCCTCACCGAGCGCATGATGCGCGCCCAGCTGGAAGTGGAAGGCCTGCGCGGCTGCGTACTCGAAACCTACGGTTCGGGCAACGCGCCCACCGCCGCTTGGTTTCTAAACTGCCTGCGCGAAGCACACGAGCGGGGCGTGCAGTTCCTCAACGTGAGCCAGTGCGAAGAAGGCCGCGTAATTCAGGGCCGCTACGAAACCAGCGCCCACCTCCCCGAAATCGGCATCATCGGCGGCGACGATATTACGCGGGAAGCCGCCATCACTAAGCTCATGTTTGTGCTCGGGTTGAAGCGCTCGGCCGCCGAAACCAGTCGCCTGCTTACCTACGATTTGCGGGGCGAAATCACGCTGGGCTGAGAGGTTGTTGCGGCGGCGGCTTGCGTATCCGGAAAATCGGGTGCTATTTTGTGCCCGCATCCCGCACCTAGAGAGGTGTCCGAGTGGTTGAAGGAGCACGCCTGGAAAGTGTGTATGGGTCTAAAGCTCATCGTGGGTTCGAATCCCATCCTCTCTACAATAAACCCCATTTCTG
Source organism: uncultured Hymenobacter sp. (assembly GCF_964242765.1). Lineage (NCBI taxonomy): Bacteria > Pseudomonadati > Bacteroidota > Cytophagia > Cytophagales > Hymenobacteraceae > Hymenobacter > uncultured Hymenobacter sp. Next base: position 6,042 of record NZ_CAXTBM010000062.1, on the reverse strand, counting down.
AATTAGAAACGGGGTTTTTGCTTTCTAGGGGTACGTGTAGGGGTACAGCTGTTGACTAGCTACTTATAACTTGCTCTGCAAGCCATGTAGCACAGTAGATTGTCGAAAGGCATACCAAGCACCGCGACTGGAAACCCTTTAAGTGCTACGTTAACATAACCGAGACAGCGATTGAGCGGGAGTTTGCCAAGGTCTACGAGATGCCGCAGATGCCGAAAGAGGGCCGGTAGGCGCTGGTAGAATGATAGTGGTTACATTTTTTAAACTGGTGTATTGAGTCATTACCGTTTAAGTTAAACTGACTTGTATTAGAAAGTCGGTATATTGGAAAGAGCGTTTAGGCTAAGGTTGGAATCAACAGTGAGATATTCTATGGAAGAACTAAAGCTTTCAGCAAGAGACATATTCTCCTATTTTCTTGTGGGACTTTTCCTGCTTATTTGTCTGCTGAGTGTTGATTTGAGCACCTTTGCCGGAGATTTAAATAATAAATTTCGTGACGTCGGTATAGATAAGGCATTCATCAAAGAGCAGTCGATAGGAGCCGTATTATTCTTATTCACACTAGCAACTGTTTACATTTTGGGAATTCTAGTACACGGTGTAGATAATGTAATCTATGTAGTCATACTTCCAGTTTATAAGCTTATCAGAGATTCTAAAATCTGGGAGAAACCAAAAATAGTATTGCTAGCCTCCCTGATGGGAACGAGAGAAATATTTTATAATGACTATCCAAAGAAGGATCTCTCCGATAGCGCTGGTAAAATTCATGCAAGTGGGGACAGTAGTTATTGGGCAGTAGCGTATCAGACTAATGAAGGTTTCTACAGAGTGTCATGCTGCCTATTGCTCTATCACCTATATGCAGCACTAGTTGCTGTCGTAAAACATAGTTCGGTGGACAGCTGGAAGTTCTTACTAGTATTCTGGGTCTTAACAATCTTGTTCTTTCACAGAGCTAGAATTTTACTTGCTAGTGTTAAGGTGAAGGTTGAAGTAGAAAAGCAAATTAACTGACTACTGACATGACGCTTCCCATAAGGTTAGGAGTTTTGTGGCCCCGCCTTTTGGCAGTTTACATTATTTTCTAAGCGATGGTCCATAATTCACGCAAGGACAGCTAATAAGAAAGGAAGTAAGAAATACAGAAAAATATCAATGTATTTATGGCCGCGTCGAGTCTTTAAACAAGTGAAGAAGCTTATACTATACCTTGTATATATAATATTCTGTCATATATTTGCAACATTATGACGGTAACGACTTTCTTCAAGAGCAATAATCCGAAACCCACGAAGGTGGGCCGGATCTGTATTGCTTAAGTAGTAGACCTGCTTTCGTAGTGATGACCCGGCCCACCAGCCGGGTTTTTTGTTTTCCATCGAGGTGTATATCAGTTGGTAGATTAGGGCATTTGGGATGCTCAGGCCGCTGGTTCGAGTCCAGCCACTTCGACGTAGGCAACCATCCAATATGAAGACAAATACAGGGGCAAAGCGGCGCGCGCTTGACAGGAGGCACAGACCCCATATGACTTCGTAGCTCAGTTGGTTAGAGCACCTCACTTTTAATGAGGGAGTCCCGAGTTCGAGTCTCGGCGGGGTCACTTTTTATTTTATCCCATAGCTCAGCGGTAGAGCAGCACCCTGTTAAGGTGATGGTCCCTGGTTCAATCCCAGGTGGGGTAGCTACATGCAATCTTAGCTTAATTGGTTAAAGCACCTCTTTACTGAGGGGATCTAGGGTTCGAGCCCCGGAGGTTGTACAGCATAGCCCCGCCATGTGCGGGGCTTTTTGTTGAGTTTGATTTGCTATTTTCAACTCATGAAACATATCCTACTCGCGCTATTCCTCTTGCTCTCTACTACCGCCTCAGCGCAGACAACGACTGATGGTTCGGTGCCTTTTAAAAAGGCGAACGCTATTCTGATCCAAACCCCCGATACGGGCCGCGTGGCTCTACGTCGCCTGGCATCACTGTTACAAGAGCGAGGGTACAGCGTGGATCAACTCAACTACGATCTGCACAGCCTGAGCACCAAGCCCAAGACGGTTGGCAAATCCGGCCTGGTACTGTCAGTGACGGCCCTTTATCAGCCAGCAGGTTTACTGCTACGGGGGCAGTACCAAGTGCCGGCCCTGAACATGAGCGTGCCCGGAGTCGCCGAGTTCAGTGGAATGGAAGGAGGCGCTAACAAGCTTTCCTTTCGCGAACTGGAAACTATTGGCAAAGCCTACTATCCTGAGGCCAAGCTGGAGTACTTGCTCAAGCCCTAATCCCATGATGATGAACAACTCGGCAGCGCCGATATCATCCATGAATAGTAGAAGGGTAGCGAACATAAAGAAGCGGGAAACCGGAATGCACGACTAAGGTCTACTCCACGACTAGCCGGCTACTAACCTGATGGCCTTGCGTATCGGTGGCACGTACCACATACAGCCCGGGGATTACCCCCTGTAGCGATACGCTACCTCCGGGAGCTACTACGGTGATGCGCGCTAGCCGTCCCACTACATCTACTAGCTGCACGTGGCTGCCAATGGCTACTCCACGGAGATGCAATGTAGTAGAAGCCGGGTTGGGGGAGAGTTCTACGGCCATCGGATGGGCTATTTGCGTGGCCAGTGGAATAGCGGTAGGTAACGAAGCTACAAAGCCGACATAGGTACTGCCAGGACTCGTGATGGGAAAACTACCAAAGCTCGCTGGTGGTTGAGCCTCTCCCGAGAGGTAAAGATTGCCGTCGCTTTCGCTCAGGTTACCAACGTACTCACTTCCGAGCCCAGCCCCCTGCTGCGCCCAGACGAAGGTGGCGCTAGGGCCCCTGTCAGTGAGCTTGGTCACGAACACATCGTACGTGTTGCCGCTGTTATCTGAATTGATTAAGAGGGAGCTGCCGAAATCGGCACTAGCACTTTGAAAGGTTCCAGCCACGTAGAGGCTCGTGCCCTTAACTATTATTTTAGAGGCAACGTCATAACTGGTTCCACCCGCCCGTTGTGCCCACACAAAGCTTGCTGAGGTGCCGTTGTCGGTCAGCTTGGTGATGAACAGATCCGGGTTAAAGCCCAGGCCACCGTTTGCATTTGCAAGCGTCGCGTTGCCGAAGTTGACCGTGCTGCCATAAAAAAGTCCCACGACGTACACGCTGGTTCCGTTTACGGCCACCCCGTACGCAATTTCGTCACTCGTGCCACCCACCCGTTGTGCCCACGTAAAGGACGCCGTGTTGCCAGCATCCGTGAGTTTTGCTACATACATATCGAAACTGACGTTGTTGCTGGGGTTTGGCAGCGTGATGCTGCCAAAGCTAGCCGTACGGGTGATGAGTCCGACCAGGTAGACTGTGGGGCCGCTCACCGCTAGACCAAGCGCATGATCAACTCCGCTGCTACCCGCTCGGTACGCCCAAAGAAAGCTAGCTGAGTTGCCCGCGTCCGTTAGTTTAGCCACGAACTGATCGTCGAAGTTTGGATCGGCATTGGTCAACGCAGAAGGTCCAAAATCGGCCGTGGCGCTTCGAAAGTCACCAATTAAGTAGATGCTCGTTCCGCTCACCGTCATGCCCTTTACTAGGTCATTACTGGTGCCACCGGCTTGCTGAGCCCAAGTGAAGCTAGCTGTACTGCCAGCATCCGTGAGTTTTGCCACATACACGTCGTAGCTGCCGGGCGTGGTCGCATTTCTATTGGTAAGGAGGGTGTTCCCAAAGCGCACGGTAGCCCCACTAAAATTTCCGGTGATGTAGAGACTGGTACCGCTTAGGGCTAAGGATATAACTTCTTCGTCTCCCATGCCCACTCCCTGCTGAACCCATACAAAGCTACGGCTCGCAATATGCCACTTGGCCACAAACACGTCGCCTGAACCGGCCTGGGTACTTGTTAGACTTGTAGTGCCGAAGTGGGCAGTACGCGTGAAAGAACCCGCGAGGTACACATGTCCGTTGCCATCCGCAACCGAGGCGGATACCGACGTTAGTTCTCCACTAATGGCTACTACACTTTGCCAAGTGGGTGCTTGAGCATGAACGGGTAGCACGAAAAGCAAGCAGAGCAACCAACAAGCTAAAAATGACAAGATAGAGCGATGCAGGAACATAGAAGTGGGAAAGAGAGTAGCGACGGGATGCGTAAAGAATTTGAAACGCACGTGTCAAAGTCAAGCTATAGTGGCATGCAAAAGGCCCCACGCAATAGGCCATGTGGTAAAGGAGCAGTAAGTTGGGAACTGTACCGCCTAGTGGCGCAACACCGGCGCGCCTTACTGCACTACTAGGCGGCCTGTATACTGTTGCCCCTGGGCATCCGTGGCACGTACCATATACAAGCCGGGTGTTACCCCCTGTAGGGAAACAGTCGCGTCTGTTCCGACTAGAAGCGTGCGGGTTATCCGCCCTACCGCATCCAGTAACTGTACTTGGTTGCCGACAGGCACTGATGGAATGCGCACTGCAGTTGTAGCCGGGTTGGGGTACAGGCTTACCGGTATAGGCTGACTTGGGCGGGTAGCCAGGGGGCCACTACCTAGGCGGGCTAAGAAGCTTTCACTAATCGCGCTCGTGTTGAGTGAATACGATCCGAAAGCGCACGTACCGGCAAAATAGCCCAGCACCCGTACCTCCCCGCTGGCATCCAGGCCGATATGGCTACCAGCATCCGAGCCCGGCCCTCCAGCCTGCTGGGTCCAGCGAGTTTGGCCTTGGGGAGTATACGCTGCTACAGAGATATCTTGACTGCCGGCGCTGGTGAGCGTCGTTGCCCCAAAGCGGGCTACGTTGCTAAAGAGCCCCGTTACATAGGGGTTACCGGCAGCATCAAGCGCCACACTGCTTAATCGATCGGCCCCCGGGCCCCCGCTAGGCTGTACCCACTGCACCGTACCTTGAGGCGAGTATTTTATCAAAGAGCCATCAAAGAGCCCAGCGCTGGGTAGGATAGTCCCACCGACAGCAAAGGGATCCGTGAAATTAAGGATCTACAGGCTGCCACTGCCATCTACTACGGTGTTGCCGACCGACTCAATGCCCGCACTACTTAGGTGCTCGACCCATTCAAAATTGCCCTGGGTCCCATACTTGGCCACGAGTACGTCGGTGTTGGCATTCGGACAGGTAAGGGTGGTGGCGCCAAGGATAGCGGGGTGGCTAAAAGAGGTGGAAATGTAAACTTCGCCCGTGGGGGCTACTGCTAATGTGGGATGGTAGTAAACAGCAGTAGGAGTTGGCGAGGCATACGAAAAGGCCTGAACAAGGGACTGCAAGGCACCTGTGCTGCCGGAAAGCCGGCCTAGAAAGATTGCCTTGCTGTTGTTGAGTGTCGTTAGCGTGGTGGAGCCTACAGTGATAATATTGGCAAAGTAAGTGCAGTACACGTTGCCCACGGCATCCACCCCCAGGTCACCGCCCCCAACGGCGCCATAGCCCGTCGCGCTGGTTTGGTGCGCCCATAAAGCTGCTCCTTGCGCGGAGTAACGAGCCACAAATGCTTTGGATATGAATCCGGAGCCACCACTAAGACCGACGCCGTTGCCAAGGGAGAAGGACGGCCCAAAGTCGCCAGCAATATAGACGTCCCCTGCGGCATCAAGGGCGATGCTCTTGACCGATTCAGAACCGGTCGAACTTAGCTGCTTAATCCAAGCGACAGTGCCCGTGGGGGTATATTTTACTAGGTAGCCGTCGCTATCGGTGCCACTAGGGGTTATGAGCGTCGTGCCGCCCACCACCGCCGTCCCGCGGAAATCGCCCACTTCATAGGTATTGCCGACGGCATCCACTACCGCGTCGAAGCTATACCGGTTGTTTTGGGACGCGGAGCCGGTCAGGCGGGCGTTCTGCCAGGTAGGAACAGATTGAGCCAAGGTAGGCAAACTCAGAAGAAGCATGACCAGCATACAGCTGGCTTGGCGCAGCGTTAAAAGCGTAAAAATGTGCATCAAATAAAGAAGGAAAATGAATAATCCAATGGGGCACCTTTGTAAGAGCAGACAGGCAAATAGTAGCTCAATAAATAAGATAGCGTCCTAGATAGCAC
>NZ_CAXTBM010000061.1:0-32095 GCF_964242765.1 uncultured Hymenobacter sp. | reverse complement strand
ACGGCTTCCCCACCGACATCGTGACGCCGCTCGAAGGCATCCGGGCCAAGGTGGGCAAGGGCACCGAAGTAGTGTATCTGCAAGGCGTAGACTACGCCAGCAACACCGTGTACGAGCCGCTCGATATCAACAAGTACCTGACCTACAACGGCAAGCCGGGCTTTCAGGCCGAATACTTCAAAGGCATCGACCTAGGGGGCGCGCCCGTGGCCACCCGCCAGGAAGTGGGGCTGGACCGCTACCTGGCCAACGTGAAAATGGAAGTGGCGCCCGGCCTGCCCGCCGAGAATTTTTCGGCCCGCTATCAGGCCACGTTCACGCCCTCAACAACCGAAGAAATGGCTTTGCAGATTTCCGGCGACGACGGCTACCGCCTGTTTGTAGACGACAAGCTGGTGATTGATGCTTGGGCCGGGCGCGGGTTCTCAACCAAGCAACATACCCTGAACGTAACGGCCGGCCAGAAGCTGAATCTGCGGCTGGAATACCTCCAAACTGACCGCCGCACCATCCTCAAGTTCACCGGCGCGAAGGTGGTGCCCATGAACGCGACCAACATCCTGACCCGGGTGAAGGACGCCGACGCCATCGTGTTTGTGGGCGGCATTTCGCCCAAGCTGGAAGGCGAGGAAATGAACGTGAAGGTGCCGGGTTTCAGCGGTGGTGACCGGACCACCATCGGCCTGCCTCAGGTGCAAACCGACCTACTGAAAGTGTTGCACAGCTCTGGTAAGCCGGTGGTATTCACCATGATGTCGGGCAGCGCGCTGGCCACCCCTTGGGAGGCCGCCAACTTGCCGGCCTTGCTCACGACTTGGTACGGTGGGCAGTCGGCGGGCACCGCCCTGGCCGACGTGTTGTTTGGTGATTACAATCCCGCTGGCCGCCTACCGGTCACCTTTTACAAGTCGGAAACCCAGTTGCCGGCCTTCGACGACTACAGCATGGCTGGCCGCACCTACCGCTATTTCACTGGGGAAGCGCTGTTTCCGTTTGGCCACGGCCTGAGTTATACCACCTTTCAATACAGCAACTTGAAAGTGCTGTCGAAACCGGTGACCGGGCAACCCATCAGCGTGAGCGTGCAGGTACAGAACACCGGCCAGCGCGCCGGCGACGAAGTGATGCAACTCTACGTACGCCATCCCGGCGCGTCGGGCCGCGTAGCCCAGCATGCTCTGGAGGGTTTTCGGCGCATGAGTTTGCAAGCCGGCGAGAAAAAGACGGTAACGTTCACCCTGACGCCGCGGCAACTGTCTCGCCTCGACGCGCAAGCCCGGCGCGTGGAAGTAGCCGAAAAAGTGCAGGTATTCGTGGGGGGTGGCCAGCCGTTGGCCGCGACGGTGAAAGCTGGCCGCGTGCAGCAAGCAGAACTAGCGCTAACGGGCGCCACCAAGACCATAGAGTAGGCTCGGCAAAGACAGCTTTTACGCACGAGCACTAAGGGAAAGGCAGTTAGGTTACGCTACGTTCTACCAGACTGCCTTTCCCTTGTTGAGCGCGCTGAAGTCGAGTAGTTCAGGTAAGTAAATCACTGATTGCAAGGCATCATCTTTATCGGCAATACATTCTTTTTCAACGATGAAAAGAATATTCTTTCTGCTGGCGAGCCTCGTGCTACTGGCCGCCAATACTGCGCTTGCGCAACCAACGGTGAAGGAAGCCCCCGCGGGGTTCGACCAGCCTAAACCGGGTATTGCCACCGGTAAGCTAGACAGTATTAGCTACCCCTCCGCCACCGTGGGCACGGTTCGGAAGGCGTTAGTTTACACGCCGCCGGGCTACTCCAAAAACAAGAAGTACCCTGTGCTGTACTTGCTGCACGGCATTGGGGGCGACGAGAAAGAGTGGCTGAAAGGCGGTAAGCCGCAGGTTATTCTCGATAACCTGTACGCAGAAGGGAAGCTAAAGCCGATGCTGGTTGTGATGCCCAACGGCCGGGCCATGAAGGATGACCGGGCCGTTGGGAATATCTACGGCCCGGAGAAGGTGGCGGCTTTTGCCAACTTCGAGCAAGACCTACTGCGCGACCTTATTCCGTTTATTGAAAAAAAGTACAAGCCCCTAACCACCCGCGAGAACCGGGCTATTGCCGGGCTGTCGATGGGCGGCGGGCAGTCCCTGAATTTTGGCTTAGGCAACTTAGACAAGTTTGCTTGGGTAGGTGGGTTTTCCTCGGCGCCCAACACCAAAAAGCCCGAAGTGCTGGTGCCCGACCCAGCTAAGGCCCGTAAGCAACTCAAGCTGCTCTGGGTTTCCTGCGGCGACAACGACGGCCTGCTCCCCTTCAGCCAGCGCACGCACGACTATTTGTACGAGCATGGGGTGCCGCACATCTACTACCTCGAAGCCGGCGGCCACGACTTCAAGGTTTGGAAAAACGGGCTGTATATGTTTTCGCAGTTTCTGTTTAAGCCCGTTGATACGGCGACGTTGCCTACTTACACCGTACTCGGTTCGCCGGCCGCCACCAACGTCCGCAACGCCAAATACCCCCAGATTCTGCCCGATAACCGGGTGATTTTCCGCTTGAAAGCGCCCGCCGCCAAGCAGGTACAAGTAGACCTAGGCCGCAAATACGACCTGGTAAAGGACACCAGCGGTTTCTGGACCGTCACGACGGACACAATTAGCCGGGGCCTGCATTACTACTCCTTGCTGCTTGACGGCCTGGCCGTAGCCGACCCCGCCAGCGACACTTTCTACGGCATGGGCCGCATGGCTAGCGGCATCGAAATTCCCAGCCGGAGCGGCGGCTTTTACGCCCTCAAGGACGTGCCCCACGGCGACGTTCGGGTGAAGCGCTACTATTCAGGCGTGACCAATTCTTGGCGGCAGGCCTACATCTACGCGCCGCCTGGCTACGAGGCCAGTCCCGCCTCAACGTACCCTGTGCTGTACCTACTGCACGGCGGAGGCGAAGACGAAAGCGGCTGGGCCAAACAAGGCAAAACCGATTTGATACTAGATAATCTGCTGGCCGAAAAGAAAATCAAACCCATGTTGGTGGTGATGCTGGACGGCAACATGGGCGGACCGGGCGGCCTAGCCGGCTTCTCGGAAAGCACCCTGCAAACCTTTGAAAGAGAGCTAAAGCAAACGGTGATTCCGTTCGTGGAAAGCAATTTTCGGGTGGCGTCCGGTGCCAATAACCGGGCTTTGGCGGGCTTGTCGATGGGTGGTTTACAAACGCTTTACGCCGGCATCAAAAACACCGATATGTTTGCCTACTTGGGGGTATTCAGTTCGGGTTGGTTTGCTAACAATCCCAAGCTGTCCGACCCGCAGTATGAATTTATGAAAACCAACGCAGCTACCATCAACCGCAACGTAAAGCAGTTGTGGCTGTCGATGGGCGGGCCAGAAGACATTGCCTTTGCCAACAACAAAGTGATGCGCGTCAAATTCGACGAGCTAGGGGTCAAGTACGCCTACAGTGAATACGCCGGGGGGCATACCTGGCCCGTATGGCGACACGATTTGTATACGTTTGCCCCATTGCTGTTCAAGTAGCATTCAATGCTGGTGGTGCCTGCTCACCACTTTTACCATCAACTATTGCAGACGTTCGGCTTTGACCTGCCACTTTTCGCGCCTTTTATAGTATCACTGGTCGGCCTCCGCTAGACCCGGTCGTGCTCTTATTAGGGCCCTTGAAGAACATCACCTTGCCAATCTTATAGGTATGGGAAACGGTTAGCGGTAGTTGATCGGCAAGGCACGCGCAAGAAATACTACTTGCCCAAAGCAAGTGCAAACTCTGTTCGTCGGCTGTGCAATGTGAAGGAAGAAGGCTCAGGAAAAGCGGCTGCCTGATAAAGTATACAAAAACCAACTCGACCACGTCCTCGCACGCTTGGCTACGCGAGCAGGTAGACGCATGCTGTTACGGGCGGCAACGGTGGAACCGGCGTCGGGTGGTTTGACTACTCACTATAGCTTACGCTAGTAGCCCGCTGCCGCAGAGAGGTCAGGTGATAGCGCCACTACTACTTGGTTCATTTCGTTAACTCTTGATCTGTTTTAGTGACAGCTGCACTCTTAACTAAGCGAATCCACGCTAATACGCGCTTAGTTGTGTAGCCAACAAATGTGTGGCAAGCTACAACGCAGGTTCACCAAATGGCCTGTCCAGGGTCAACAGGGCCGGTTTTCCTGATCACAGGGCTGAGAAATAGTTCTACATCTGTTGTAAGAATATAGCCATGCTTGCGCTTGGCCTAGGAATATCTTTGAGCCCATCCCATCCTGAGGTTAGCACTAAAGCTTTTTTGGTTTTCACTTCCCCCAACTCTTGAATCATACTCTTCTGTTGCCCCAAGCCTGAGATTAGCTCCTGCAACAGCCGATGCCAACGAGAAGCCATTACCACCCGGCACGGCAAAGCTGGTATTCTCTGCGCCACCCACAGTGGCTACTACGGCGTGAGAAAGCTGCGGCCTCTACGAATTACAAAACGAACAGCAGTACTACGCCTACTGCCTGCGCTGCCTGGCCCAGAACTTCAACTTCGACCCCAGCACGCTCGGCCTCCTTCTTAACGCAAGACGAGCGCGACAATCTAGCCGCCAGCCGGACCACCGACTACCAGAAGCTACTCTTTGAAAATGGCTACCTCCAGAACCGTATGGTCGGCTTACTGAGGGCAACGAGCCAACCCAGTATCCGGGCGCGCTCGGCTACTACGACGAAACGGGAATCGTAGCCCTTTAAGATTCCCTTGTTAGCAGCTCTTCACTGACTGTTAACCATAACTGATTGCCTCCAAGAACACAATAAATTCCCACTACTTCTATTACCCTATGAAACACCCAGTACATTCTCCTTCATGGTTGGCCATGAAGGCTATCATGCTGCAAGCCTCAATAGTAGCCGTGCCAGTCGGCTTGGTGAGTGCCCATTCCAGCTTAGCCGGAGCGCTACCCGTCGCCTCCCGGCCGTCTGCCCGAACTCAACCTGGGTTGGAGCACAAGACTATTCTTCAGGCACCCAATAACGCAAACGATTTCAGCGCAAACGTTTCCGATGGCAACGGCCTTTTGCAGGACGTGGGCGTAACCGGCCGGGTAGTGGACAGCAAGGGGGCTGGGCTACCAGGAGTGACTGTTGTAGTAAAAGGCACGACCACTGGCACGAGCACTGGGCCAGATGGCAGCTTCACATTACAAGTGCCAGAAAACAGCGTGTTGGTAGTAAGCTTCGTTGGGTTTACCCGTAAGGAAGTGCCTGTAACGGGGGCAGCATCCAACCTGACTGTTACACTCGCTGAAGACACTCAGGCGCTGAATGAGGTAGTAGTAATTGGTTACGGTACTGCCCGCAAAAGCGATTTGACTGGTGCTGTTGCCTCCGTGAGCAGCGCGCAGCTCACGCAAGTTGCCACCTCCGATCCGGTGCAGTCCTTACAAGGGCGCGTGGCTGGCGTAGAAGTGACGGCCAACAGTGGTCAACCGGGCTCCGGTACTCGAATTCGGGTGCGGGGCGTAGGCACTATCAACAACAGCGACCCGCTCTACGTGGTGGACGGTATCCAGACCGGCGACATCGGCTTTCTGCTGCCTGCCGACATAGAGTCGACAGAGATTCTGAAGGATGCTTCGGCTACAGCCATTTATGGTTCACGTGGCGCAAACGGTGTAGTACTCATCACCACCAAACACGGTAAGGCTGGCCAGACCCAATTCAACGTAACGGGTTACACCGGCTTCCAGCAGATTCGGCGGACACTGCCCCTTACCAGCGCCGCCGAATACTCGACGCTCGTATCGGAGGCCTTTACCAACGCAGGGAAACAAGTACCTGATAGTTATAATTCGCTGCTGCAAGATGCTATAGCTACCAACGCAAAAGGCATTGATTATCAGGATCTGGTAACGCAGAAGGGCTTGATTACCAACTACAGCTTGTCGGCTTCGGGCGGTACCGAGCAGAACCGCTACCTAGTGAGCGGTAGCTACTTTCAGCAAAACGGTATTATCAAGAATTCGGGCTTCAAGAAGTACGTGATTCGGGTGAACGACGACGTGGTGCTCACCAAGCGCATCAAGGCGGGCGTGGCGGCTACGTTTACGAATAGCAACCAAACGGGCGCCGGCGACGGTCAGGGTGGCTCGCCACCTTACTTGGTGCTGCAATACGCCGTGCAATCGAACCCTGTTTTCAACCCCTTCGGCCCCAACGGAACCTACAACGAAGACATCATCACGCGCAACGTGCTGAACGTGCCGCGTTACCTCGACGAGCAGAAGTACAACAAGACCCAGAACAACAACTTGTTCAGCAGCAGCTACCTTGATATTTCGTTGTTCGAAGGGTTGTCGTTCCGCTCTACGTTTGGCGTGAATTACAACAACAACCATCCCAAAGCCTACCAGCCGCAGTACTACATCGGTCCGGTAGACAATCGGGCCCAGAGCGCGCTCATCGAAACGCGCAGCGAAAACGTTTCCTGGGTGTGGTCGAACTACGCTAATTACAACAAAACCTTTGCCGACAACAGCTCTTTCTCGGCTACTTTAGGTCAGGAGGCCCAGCGCGGCTTCGGCAACGGCATTTCCATTACGGCCTACAACGTGCCGGCCGATGCCTCCTTGCAATACGCTTCGGCCTCGCGTAGCAGCGGCAACGTGGTGCGCAGCTCGCAGTATGACGGAGGTTTGCTGTCTTACTTCGGCCGGGCCAACTACAACTTCCGCGACAAGTACTTGGTCACAGGTACGTTACGCTTCGACCAGACCTCGAAGTTTCTCGGGCCGGTGCGCACGGGCACGTTCCCATCGGTGGGCGCTGCCTGGAATATCTCCAATGAGAATTTCCTTAAGGACGTCAACTACTTGTCAGTGCTGAAGCTGCGGGCCAGCTACGGCCAGGTGGGCAACCAAAACGCCGCCCCTAACTATGGCTACGCATCCGTGGCGAGCAACAACCAGATCTACGTATTCAACGGAGCGCCAGCTCCCGGTTTGGCCATCACTCGGGTCAACAATCCGGACCTGAAGTGGGAAACGGCCGTTACCACCGACGTGGGCATCGATGCCGAGTTGTTCAACAGCCAGCTGACCTTCACGGCCGACTACTACGAGCGGCGCACCCAAGACATGATTGCGCTGTCTCCGGTACCCGACTACTTGGGTCAGGCTCCCGCTAGTGCCAACGTGGGCTCCCTGCGCAACCGGGGTCTGGAACTGGCCCTGAACTACCGCAATGAGGTGGGCAAGCTGCAATACAACGTGGGCGTCAACTTCACCAAAATCAACAACGAAGTAACCAGCCTAGGCGGCGGCAACCCCATTGTTGCCGGCACTGTACTCACGCAAATCGGCAACACTACCCTCACGAGCGTGGGCCGCGAAATAGCCTATTTCTACGGCTTGCAGGCGCAGGGCGTGTTTCACACGCAGGAAGAGATTAATTCGTACACCTACACAGGCGCCGATGGGGCGACGAAGCTGGTGCAGCCAGGCGCCGTACCCGGCGACATGCGCTACCAGGATACCAATGGTGACGGCACGATTACGGCTGCCGACAACACGTACTTGGGCAGCGGCACCCCCAACTTCAGCTACGGCGCTTCGCTGAACCTGAGCTACTCGGGCTTCGATTTCAAAGTCTTGCTTTATGGCGTGCAGGGCGCCGAAGCCGTGAACGGTGCGGGTTTCCACTTGAACAAGTCCGCTGACTTTGTGGGTGTATGGAGCAACTTCTATGCGAGCCGCATGGACCGCTGGACGCCCAGCAACCCCAACAGCAATGAGCCCCGCATCACGTCGAACGATACCAACGGCAACGACCGCCTAAGCAGCCGCCATATAGAAGACGCCAGCTACCTGCGCGCCCGCAACATGGAGCTAGGCTACACGCTACCCCAAGCCTTTTTAGGCAAGGTGAAGGTGAAGGGTGCCCGAGTATTTGCCTCGGTTGACAACGTGTTTACCATCACGGATTACACCGGCTACGACCCCGAAATTTCCACGTCCTCCTCCTACAACGACCCCCTTGCGTACGGCGTCGACTACGGCAACTATCCGCAGGCCCGCACTTACCGCTTGGGCTTCAATGTGCAGTTCTAATTAGCTTTTCCTCCCTAACCTATATGAAACCCACTCGCGCCGCTTTGCTCGGCCTACTACTGATTACTGTCCTGTCTCCTGGCTGCCAAAGCTTTCTGGATAAAGAGCCCCTCGGCACCACCACGCAGGATAATCTTTTCAAAGACGCTACAAACGCTGTGCAGGCCATCAATGCCGTGTACGACGTAGCCGCCTGGGACCAGGGCCCCAAATGGGGCGACCCCAACGGCCAGTACGTAGCCCAGAACTTCGAATGGATGTTTGGAGACTTAATGACCGATGATTCCGATAAAGGGGGCAGTTCGCCCAGCGACTTTCCTTCCCTTATCGAGCTTAAAACCTGGAACACTCCGTCTAGCAGTCCAATCATCAACTCGCTTTGGACGCATAGCTTTACGGGTATTGCGCGCGCCAACACGGTGATTAACAGCATCGATGCGGGTACCATCGACGAGGCGCTCAAATCACGCCTGAAAGGCGAAGCCCTGTTCCTGCGGGCGTATTTCTACCTCAACCTAGTGAAGCTTTACGGGGGTGTTCCGCTGTTCGAGAAAACGCTGACGCCGTCGGAAGCCCCCAACGCAACTCGCGCCACCATCGCGCAGACCTACGCCTTTATTGAGAAGGACCTGAAGGATGCCGCGGCGCTGCTACCTGAAAAAAGTGCTTATTCTGCCGCTGACCTAGGCCGCGCTACCAAAGGTGCTGCCACCGGCTACCTGGCCCGCGTTATCATGTACCAACTGGGCACTGTGAACAGCAACAACCACACATGGCAGGAAGTGTATGACATCACGAACACCATCATCGCCTCCAACCAGTATAGTCTACTAGCCAACTACGCGGCCATTCACCAGGAAGTCGGTGAGAACAGCAGCGAATCGTTGTTCGAGATTCAGTTTGGATCGGACAACAACGGTTACGGCCCCATTTCGATAGGTACCACCAGCAATATTTTCCAGAACAATCGTAACACGTTTGGCTACGGGTTCAACAACCCCACGCAGAGCTTAGTTGATGAGTTTGAGCCCAACGACCCGCGCCGCGAAGTCACGGTTATCAAGGACAACGACATCGCGCTGGGTATCCTCAACCGCATCGACCTCACCCAGAATGCCACTGGCTATTTCAACCGAAAGGCGGCCATTACCAGACCCAATGCTCCGGAGTCGGGACCTCAAAACATTCGTAAGCTGCGCTACGCCGACATCCTGCTGATGAAGGCCGAAGCCGCTGCCCAGACCGGCAAACCTGCCGAAGCTGTGACTTTAGTCAATCAGGTACGGCGGCGGGCGCGCGCTTCCACCCGGCCGCCAGGCACCACGTTGGGCACCCTAACCTACGAACCCACCAACGCGCCAGCCGGCACGCTGCCAGACCTGAATATGGGCCTGTCGGGCCAAGCTTTGCTGACGGCCATCTGGCATGAGCGTCGGGTGGAGTTCGGAGAAGAGTCGCTGCGCCTTTGGGATTTGATTCGTACGGGGCGCTACATGGCTATCCTCTCACCCGAGGTGCGGGCTCGTGCGCTTTCGCACGTAGCCACCGAATCCTCGGTGAATCCGACGCCCTTACTGCCCATTCCCTTGAACGATGCTCAAAGCTGGAAGCTGCCGCAAAACCCTGGATACTAATCGTCGGCTCTTTGCTAGTTGCTTGCTGTGATGAAACTAATCCTGCACTCATTGAAAGGAGTATGCAAGAAAGCGCATCTAAACGGCGTATTGAGCACTTAATAGCTTAGGGTAGAATTATTTCCGACTTTTAAAATAATCACCAGTGGATTGGGCCAACCTGCTGCTTTTTAGGCTGGCCCTAGGCAGGTCTAATACGGCGCCACCTTTTCATGTGAGGCGCTCGGCGTAGATTGTGCGTACCCAGGGCAGCGGCGGATTCGGCCTAGCCTAAAGAACGTGAAGAAGGGCGAACAGGGCGGCAGGTGTCGCCTTGTTCGCCCTTCTTCACGTTCTTTAGGCTAGCGTCCTTAGGCGGCTGTATTCGGTATAAAGGTCGACGTGGCGCTAACTCTGATAACTTGTCTGAGCAGCTACTTGTGCTAACCAATAATCAGACCTTGCCGCGGCAAGTCCGCCACCAAGCCAAGCATTGTTACTTAGCATAGTATACATCAGTCAAGTACTAGGTGCCCGTGCCCTACGGCAGGGCAAGGCCTGCCAAAGCCGATATGCGGTGTATCACGCGTGCCGAGCACCCAGGCTCCGACCCACCGCGGGCACCGTTCGACCGCCAGCCGTTGGGCTGCTCACGCTCAACAACCGTCCACTTTTCATCTTGCTCCAACACATGGAGGCGAACGGGCAAGCGACTAGGTTGGGGCCGTATCTGTGCTTGTCTTTGCCGGCTTGCCTACTCTGATGCGTGCCACGCCGCTCAGGCGCAATCAGGTTGCTATCAATGGGGGCTTCGACTCATAGCGGCTGATAGGAGAAGTTGTATTCGTTGGTCAGATTCCGGTGGTGGTAAAAAGGAAGATAAAAAACTAGTTCTCGAATATTTTTTTGTGGTGGGCTATTCCCCACTCCGTCAGGTTGTTAATGATGGTCTGCAATGTTTTGCCGTGCTCCGTCAGCTCATACTGCACGGTTATGGGCTGGGTGTCCAACACGGTTCGCTTTACTAGCTGATTGATTTCTAACTCCTTCAATTCCTTGCTCAGCATCTTGTTGGAGATGCCAACTACGTCGTTCAAAATATCGGAGAATCGCCGTTTGTTGTAGTAGCAGATAGACGAGATGATGGAAATCTTCCACTTCCCATTCAGCACGTCCATCGAATCTTGGACCGCCCTCATTTCCTTTTGGTGTTCGTCGTTGCGACGGGGTTGGCACTGCATAAGTTAGCTGGTTACCTCTAGGTTACTATTACTTTTAGTTACAAAGTTACCAATATAAACTTGCCCGTTCTAGCTTTGCCGTTCAAACGCTTAAACAAACTGCAAAGTGAATAAATTACAAAACAAAGTGGCCGTCGTTACGGGGGCTTCCAAAGGAATAGGGGCGGCTATTGCCACCTATTTTGCCGCCGAAGGGGCTAACGTGGTGGTGAACTATGCCTCCAGTAAGGACGGGGCAGACAACGTGGTGAAAACCATCACCGACAACGGCGGCACGGCTATTTCGGTGCAGGCCGATGTGTCGAAAGAAGAGGATGTAACCAGACTGTTTGAAGAAACCAAAAAGGCGTTCGGCACCTTGGATATTTTGGTCAACAACGCGGGCATTTACCTCTATGCGCCGATTGAAGAAGTGTCCATAGCCTCTTTCCATCAGCACTTCAATCTCAATGTACTGGGCGCGGTGCTCGCCATTCAAGGCGCTATAAAACTGTTTGGCGCGGCCGGCGGCAACATCATCAATATCAGTTCGGAGGCCGGTAGAACGCCGCTTCCTACCGGGGCCGTGTATTCGGCCTCCAAGGCCGCATTAGATGCCATGACCACGGCGTTGTCGAAGGAATTTAGCGGCCGAAACATCCGCATCAACTCTATTTTGCCTGGCATCGTGGAAACGGAAGGGTCGCGCAGTGGCGGCTTTATCGGCAGCGAGGCGGAAACCAGATTAGTGGCGACCACCCCGCTAGGTCGTACGGGACAGCCAGCAGATATTGCGAAAGTGGCTGTCTTTCTGGCTTCGGAGGATGCCGCGTGGATTACCGGGGAAAAAATATCCGTTTCCGGTGGGATATACGGTCTGTAATAAAGCTCGGTCTTTGCCTCGACCCACGACGATGGGCTGCCCGCCCTGCTGGGGAGTCCATCGTCATGGGCTCAACAGGTAGCCACTGGCGAAGTGTATTCGCCAACTAGCAACTCTGTTGATTGGCTCGACAGAAGTTACTTGGTTACCTCCAAGTTACTATTACTTTTGTATACAATGTTACTTTTAGAAACCTTGTGATTCTACCTTTGCAGCTCAAACTTTCAAACGAACTGAAACATGAGCAAGCTCCAGAACAAGGTCGCCGTGGTAACGGGCGGCAATAGTGGCATCGGCTTCGGCATTGCCGAAGCCTTCCAAAACGAAGGGGCCATTGGCACGATCACCAGCAGAAATCAGGAAACACTCAACAAATCCGTCCAAGAACTGGGAGCCAGCTTTATCGGCATCGCCGGCGATGTAACCGAGATGAAGGATTTGGAACGGATTTTCAAAGACACCTTTGAGCGGTTCGGCAAGATTGATACGGTGGTGGTGAATGCGGGTGGGGTCGTCGATGGCAGCCCCATGGGCGCCATTATGGAGGTGACGGAAGACAACTATGACCGGTACATGGACCTGAACTTGAAGAGTGCCTACTTTACCGTTCAAAAAGCCCTACCCTACTTGAATGAGGGGGCCTCTATCATTCTCATTGGTTCGAGCGCCGCCCACCGGGCCGCCCCGGGCATGACGGTTTATTCCGCGGCCAAAGCGGCAGTTATCTCCTTAGCGAAAGGGTTGTCGCTTGATTTATTGGAAAGAAAAATCAGGGTAAACACCTTGTCACCTGGTTCCATTGACACCCCGGTGTTTGGCAAACTAGTCCCGCCGGAGCAGCTAGACCAGGTGAAACAAGTGTGGAAAGACCTGATTCCCGTGGGCCGAATGGGGCTGCCCGCTGACATGGGAAAAGCCGCGGTTTTCCTGGCCTCTGACGACTCTTCCTTTATGGTCGGAACGGAAATCCTGTCGGACGGCGGGATGACCAATATCAGCCTAATGAAATAAGTACAACCAACTGGTCGTGACCAGGTATTCGCGTTCCCGGCCCACTACCAGTTGTTTTAGGTTTTCCCTGGTAACTGAACTTTCAGATAAAGCGGCTAGGGTTTGTCTAGCCACCTTTTCCCCAACGAACAATAATTTAGAATTAAAGATGGAACAAACTAATGATAATGGAGCCCTGCAAGCGCCTCTTGGCTCGGGCTTTACGGCCGCCTCAACGGCAAGTGAAGTAATCAAAGGAGTGAGCTTAATCGGCAGAGTGGCCATCGTTACGGGCGGGTACACGGGCATTGGCTTGGAAACCACTAAAACCTTGGCCGCCGCGGGGGCAACCGTCGTTGTGCCCGCCAGAAGCATCGAAAAGGCCAAGGAGAATTTGGCGGGAGTTGCCAATGTAGAGTTGATGGAAATGGATTTAATGAATCCGGATTCTATCGATGCCTTTGCGGCCACGTTCTTGGCTTCGGGCCGACCGCTGCATCTGCTCATCCATAACGCCGGCATCATGTTCGTGCCGTTGCGCCGAAACAGCCGGGGAATAGAATCGCAATTGGCCACCAACTATGTAGCGCCTTTTCACCTAACCGCCAGGTTGTGGGAGGCGTTGAAAAAAGCGAAGGGCGCCCGCGTAGTTAACGTATCCTCTCTCGGGCACCAGTTTGGACCGTTCCATTTTGAAGACCCAAATTTCAAACACCGGGAATACGAAACCTTAGCAGCATACGGGCAATCCAAAACCGCGCTCACCCTGTTTTCGCTGGAATTGGACAAGCGGGCCAAAGCGGTTGGCGTGCGAGCATACGCGGTGCATCCCGGCAATATTTGGGGGACCGAGTTAGCGAGAGAAGCCCCGGTGGAACTGTTGCAGCAATTCGGCTTCCTTGATGCCCAAGGACAGGTTGTGCCGGAGGTTATTGCCTCGCTAAAAACCATTCCGCAAGGCGCCGCGACCACCATTTGGTGTGCGACGAGTCCATTATTAACCAGCATCGGGGGGATATACTGTGAAGATGTGGATATTGCCACCTTATCACTCGGAGAAGAAATGTCAGCGGGTGTGAAGCCCTATTCAGTCGATGCTGCCAGTGCCAAACGGCTGTGGCAGTGGACCGAAGAGTTGACGGGCATCTCCTTTAACACGGCGGGATGATGCTTTGGTAGGGTACGATTATCGGCTGTTTTACGCAGCAGCAGCGTTAGTTTGCTGGAAAGAGCTTTTCAAGTCTAATCGAGCCTGTTTACGGCCGGTTAACGCAGGTGGCAACGCAGAGATAGTAGGCAATTGATGGTGCACGGCGTACTTTGCTGTAATAATTGCAATATCAAGTGCAGCTGCGAAAGTTTTTATATCAACTACTTAAAAGGGGATAGTAGTAAGCAAAAGCAAACAACTCGATTATACTTCGCTCCCTGAATCGGTGATAATGTATCAGCTAGAATAAGCACTGATAGAATATAGAGGCTATGTCATTTATATAGATCCTATATATAAGATGATAAGCTGTTCACTACGTAAACGTTATCCTATCTCTATTCCATCGATGGCACCCACCTCTAAAGGAACCCTTCTACTGGTCGATGATGAGATAAGCTTGCGCCAACTCTTGGGCCGGGTGTTGGAACTGGAAGGCTACACCGTGCTCATGGCCCCGAATGCCCAGCGCGGCCTGGAATTGCTGCGCCAGCATGCCGAGGAAGTGGCGGTAATCCTATCCGATGTTAAGCTCCCCGACGGCCACGGCCTAAGCTTGTTGCCGCGCTACAAAGCACTGGCTCCACTGGCTGAAGTAATTTTGATGACGGCCTATGGTACCATTGCCGATGGCGTCCAGGCCATGAAATCCGGTGCTTTTGACTACCTCACCAAAGGCGACTCCGACGACCAACTAGTGGTAATAGTGGACCGCGCCGCTGAAAAAGCGCGCCTTCAGCGCCGCGTGGCCGAACTGGAAAAGCAATTAGCTCCGCAGTTCACCTTTGACTCTATGATTGGCCCCTCAGCTGCACTGGCGCAGGCCAAAGCGCTGGCGTTGCGGGTAGCGCCTACCGACAGCACGGTGTTGTTGGAAGGGCCTACGGGCTCGGGTAAGGAGCTGTTTGCGCAAGCCATTCATGCGGCGAGTCCGCGCTGGACCAAGCCGTTTGTGGCCGTCAATTGCAGCGCCTTTCCCAAGGATTTGTTGGAATCGGAGCTGTTTGGGTACAAGAAAGGCGCTTTCACCGGGGCGTTAACGGACAAGCGCGGTCTGATGGAGGAAGCTAACGGCGGCACCTTGTTTCTGGATGAAATAGGAGAATTGCCGCTGGAGCTGCAAGCCAAGCTGCTGCGGGTGCTCGAAACGCAGAGCTTCACCAAAATCGGGGATACCAAGCCCGTATCCGTGAACGTGCGCATTGTGGCCGCCACCAACCGCAACCTGCGCCAGGAAGCCGAAGCTGGCCATTTCCGCCCCGACCTGTACTACCGGCTGGCCGTGTTTACAGTAACTGTACCGCCGCTCAATGCCCGCCGCGACGACATTGAGCCGTTGGCCAAATACTTTCTGCTCTTCTACGCTGCTAAGCTCCGCAAGCGCCTGCGCAACATGGACCCAGAGGTGTTAGAGCAGCTCCGGCACCACGATTGGCGCGGCAATGTGCGGGAGTTGAAAAACGTGCTGGAGCGCGCCGCCATCCTCGCCGACAGTGACACGCTAACCATCGACGACTTGCCCACCGAGTTTCAGTATTTCACGGCTGATCCAGCGGCCAACGAAGCTTCCGACAAAACCCTCCGTACCCTGGAAAAGCGCCAGATCCGAACAGTACTGCAAGAAACCGGCGGCAACAAAATGGAAGCCGCCCGCCAACTCGGCATCGGCACGAAAACCCTTTACCGCAAAATCCAGGAATACGGCCTGTAAGTCTCAGCACGATGTAGAGACGCGACACTTGGCTATGCCGACCTTCGGTTCGCGTCTCGGCGTTGAACAACTAGTGTAGATACGCGTGGGTAATACCTGTTGCACTCTGGTTTAACCTAGTGTAAGCTGTCATGCAGAGCGCCGCGAAGCATCTCGCGTGCTAACGCAGGGTTATTACTTCAACATCAGCACGCGAGATGCTTCGCGGCGCTCTGCATGACCGTTCCTTTTACGCACCAACCTCACCTAGTATAGGCACCTAGTCTAAACAACCT
The DNA here is from genome assembly GCF_964242765.1 of uncultured Hymenobacter sp. Lineage (NCBI taxonomy): Bacteria > Pseudomonadati > Bacteroidota > Cytophagia > Cytophagales > Hymenobacteraceae > Hymenobacter > uncultured Hymenobacter sp. The sequence goes on along the minus strand of NZ_CAXTBM010000061.1, from coordinate 16,124 downwards.
CAGCAACGACGGCGAAGTGTCGCGTCTCTACAAACCGGGTTATTCTGACCGACGCACCGGGTCAGAATGACCCGGTTTTTCTATGTCTGGCTAGTTCTCTATTCGTTGGAATGAAAATTTATCGACTGATAATCAATGTAATGCAGTGTTCTAGATAGAGCAAGGCGCAAGTCGGGTCGGGATTGGCAGAGGGGAATGCGCACGTCAACAATCTGGCATTTATGGCACCTGCTCTTATGATTCCCTTGCTCACCGTCGTCGGCTGTGCTGGCTTCTGGCTCTTCTACAAATCCGTCGGGTTTTTCGACCACATCTAGTTTCGGCCCTCATGATGATTGCCCTATTTCTGCTTTCCCTCGCCACGTTCGGCTACCTCGTCTACGTGTTGCTGAAGCCCGAGAAATTCTAATCACCGGTATCTGTCAGGCTTGGGCAAGCGCCGCCTGACAGCCAAGTAACTCTCTAATGAACTACCAACTTTTCGGCATCACCGGCATCTTCCTGGCCACTGTGCTGCTGGCTGTTCCGCTGGGCCGCTACATGGCCGCCATGTACCGCGGCGACCGTACCTGGTCTGATTTTCTGGCGCCACTGGAACGCACCTTGTTCAAGGTCAGCGGCATCAACACCACCAAGGAAATGACCTGGCAGCAGCACCTCGTGGCGCTGCTCACCATCAACCTGCTGTGGTTTTTCTGGGCCATGACGATTCTGTGCACCCAGGGCGTGCTGCCGCTCAACCCCGACGGCAACGCCTCCATGAGCCCTGAGCTGGCTTTCAACACCGCCATTTCCTTCCTGGTGAACTGCAACCTGCAACACTACTCCGGCGAAACGGGCCTGACCTACTTCTCGCAATTGGTGGTGATTATGTTTCTGCAATTCGTGACGGCGGGCACGGGCATGGCGGCCTGCGTGGTGGTGTTCAACGCCCTGCGCGAAGGCAGCACCGACAAACTCGGCAACTTCTACCACTACTTCGTAAAGAGCTGTACCCGCGTGCTGCTGCCGTTGTCGTTGCTAGTGGCGCTGGTGCTCGTGTTCCAGGGCACGCCCATGACATTTCAGGCTAAGCAGCCCATCATCACGCTGCAAGGCGATTCGGCCACCGTGAGCCGCGGGCCGGCCGCCGCCATGATAGCCATCAAGCAAATCGGGACCAACGGCGGGGGCTTCTTTGGCGTCAACTCGGCCCACCCGCTCGAAAATCCTACGTACCTCACCAACGCCGTTGAGAATATCAGCATCATTCTGATTCCCATTGCTATGGCGCTGGCATTCGGCTATTACCTGCGCCGGCCCAAGCTCGGCTGGATGGTATTCGGGGTGATGACGGCGGGCTACCTGCTGCTGCAAATCCCGACTATCTACCTGGAGATGCACGGCAACCCCGCCATCACCCGCATGGGCATCGACCAAAGTCTGGGCTCCCTGGAAGGCAAGGAAATGCGTATCGGCGCGCCAGCTTCGGCCTTGTGGGCCATTACCACTACCGTCACCAGCAACGGCTCCGTCAATGCCATGCACGACTCGCTCACGCCGCTTTCGGGCATGAACGCGCTGCTCGGTATGATGACCAACGCCTTCTATGGTGGGGTGGGCGTGGGCTTCCTCAACTTCTTCGTGTTCATCATTGTAGCCGTGTTTATTTCGGGCCTGATGGTAGGCCGCACGCCGGAGTTCTTGGGCAAGAAAATCGAGGCCCGCGAAATGAAAATTGCCATCCTCATTGCCTTGCTGCACCCGCTGCTCATCCTTACGGGCACGGCCATGGCCTCCTACCTCTACGCTCACAACCCAGCCGGACTGAGTGGCTGGCTGGCTAACCCCGGATACCACGGCTTCTCGGAAATGCTTTACGAGTACACTTCCTCGGCCGCCAACAACGGCTCCGGCTTCGAGGGCCTGGGCGACAACACGCCCTGGTGGAACATCAGCACTGGCATCGTAATGCTGCTAGCTCGCTATCTGCCCATTATCGGTCCGGTGGCCATTGCCGGCCTGCTGGCCCGCAAGAAGTTCATCCCCGAATCGGCCGGCACCCTGCGCGTCGATACCGCCACGTTCGGCGTCATGGTCTTCTTCGTCATCTGGATTATCGCCGCCCTGGCCTTCTTCCCCGCCCTGGCCCTTGGGCCGCTGGCCGAGCATTTCTCGCTGTACTAGCGCGCTCGATTCGCCTCACCCCTAGCCCTTCCCCGAAAAGGAGAGGGGGAACTAGAATAGTACCTAGCCTTTTACTGCCTACCTCCCGACTAGCTCTAACAACTAGAAGCTAGTTCCCCTCTCCCTTTCGGAGAGGGGCTAGGGGTGAGGCGCCCCGCAAGAACATCCCAACAATGGCCTCTAAATCTCAATCCTTATTTCAACCCGCGCTGGTTTCCGAAGCCGTGAAACAGGCTTTCGTGAAGCTCGACCCGCGCATCATGTTCCGCAATCCGGTGATGTTCACCGTGGAAATCGGGACGGTGGTGATGCTGCTCGTCACGCTCGGGCTGCTGGTGCAACCCGATGCCGCGCAAGGCAGCTTCGGCTACAACTTCACCGTGTTTCTGGTGCTGTTTCTGACCTTGCTGTTTGCCAATTTCGCCGAGGCCATTGCCGAGGCGCGCGGCAAAGCCCAAGCCGAAACACTGCGCAAAACCCGTGAGGAAACGCCCGCCCGCGTCATCGACGACAAAGGCAACATTACCTCAGTTAGCTCCTCGCAGCTCCAGAAAGGCCAGATGTTCCTGGTGGAGGCCGGCGAAATCATTCCCACCGACGGCGAGATTATCGAGGGCCTGGCCACCATCGACGAATCAGCCATTACCGGCGAATCAGCCCCGGTAATACGGGAAGCGGGCGGCGACAAATCCAGCGTGACAGGCGGCACCAAGGTATTGTCGGACCGCATCAAAGTGGTGGTGACAACCGCGCCCGGCGAATCGTTTTTGGACAAGATGATTGCGCTAGTGGAAGGCGCTTCGCGGCAGAAAACGCCCAACGAAATTGCCCTCACTATTCTGCTGGCGGGCTTCACGTTGGTCTTCGTGATTGTGTGCGTGACCTTGGCGCCGTTTGCCGATTACTCGAAAACGCCCATTGCCATTTCGGCCTTCATTGCGCTGTTCGTGTGCTTGATTCCGACCACCATTGGCGGTTTGCTCTCGGCCATCGGTATTGCGGGCATGGACCGGGCGTTGCGCGCCAACGTCATCACCAAGAGCGGCAAAGCCGTGGAAACGGCCGGCGACATCGACGTGTTGCTGCTCGACAAAACGGGTACCATCACCATCGGCAACCGCAAAGCCACGCACTTCTGGCCCGCCCCCGGCGTCGATGAGCGCGAGTTCATTGAGTTTGCTACCGTCTCGTCGCTCACCGACGAAACGCCCGAAGGCAAGTCCATCGTGGAGCTGGCCCGCGAAAAGCAGGTGGACCCGCAAGCCCTGCGCAGCCGCCTCGACGGGGCCGAACTCATCAAGTTCACGGCCGAAACCCGCAGCAGCGGCGTGACGCTCGCCAACGGCACCCGCATCCGCAAGGGCGCTTCCGATGCCATCCGCCAGCTAGCCGTGAAAGCCAACCAGCCCTACCCGCAGGAAGTCACGCAACGCACCGACGCCGTAGCCAGCAACGGTGGTACGCCGCTGGTAGTCAGTGAAAACGACCGGGTTTTAGGCGTGGTGGAACTGCAAGACATCATCAAGCCCGGCATCCAGGAACGGTTCGAGCGCCTGCGCAAAATGGGCATCAAAACCGTGATGGTCACCGGCGACAACCCCCTCACCGCCAAGTTCATTGCCGAGAAATCGGGCGTCGATGACTTCATTGCCGAAGCCAAGCCCGAGGACAAGATGACTTACATCCGCAACGAGCAGCAGCAGGGCAAACTGGTCGCCATGATGGGCGACGGCACCAACGACGCGCCTGCCCTAGCCCAAGCCGACGTGGGAGTGGCCATGAACTCCGGCACCCAAGCCGCCAAAGAAGCCGGCAACATGGTGGACCTCGACAACGACCCCACCAAGCTCATCGAGGTAGTGGAAATCGGTAAGCAGCTGCTCATGACCCGCGGCACGCTCACCACCTTCAGCATCGCCAACGACGTGGCCAAGTATTTCGCCATCGTGCCGGCCTTGTTTATGGTGGCCATTCCAGCCCTCGGCGCCCTGAACATCATGGGGTTGAAGTCGCCGCAGTCGGCCATCCTGAGCGCCGTGATTTTCAACGCCCTCATCATCCCGGCCCTGGTGCCGCTGGCATTGCGTGGCGTGGCTTACAAACCCATCGGGGCCTCGGCGCTGCTGCGCCGCAACCTGCTGATCTACGGCCTCGGCGGCGTTGTCGTCCCCTTCATCGGCATCAAGCTGATTGACTTGGTGGTAGGCGCCTTTCTATAGTCAGTCAACTGATTAACAGAACGAAACTCCCCTCAGATGATTCCGCGCATCAAGCGGCGAGGGGACGCGGTGGCGAAGCCGCCGCAGGGGTGGTTGACCTCGTTGCTGATATTGTTTGTAATGAACGACTCAGCAGTGCGATTCAGCCACCAGATGAAACAACAATCCAGCTTTCCGCCGATTCACTCGCAAGTCGTTCAAACGGCTTTACCACCCCGCCCTCCGGGCACCCCTCCTTGAAAAAAGGAGGGGAACTAGCTTCTAGCCTTGGGCTGGAAATACTCCTCCTAGCTTCTAACTCATGAAAAATAACCTGCTTCCTGCTTTTCGTCTTTCCTTGGCCATGCTCGTGCTGTGCTGCGTGGTATATCCCGCTATTGTATGGGGCGCTGCGCAACTGTCGCCGGGCAAAGGGGAGGGCGTACAACTGAGCCACAAGGGCCGCGTGGTAGGCTTCGCTAACGTCGGCCAGAAATTCGATAAGCCTGAGTACTTCAACACCCGCCCTTCGGCGGTGGACTACAACGCCAGCGGTTCGGCCGGCTCCAACAAAGGCCCGAGCAACCCCGAGTACCTGAAAGAAGTGCAGACCCGGGCGGGAGCATTTTTGCAGCAAAACCCTACCGTGACCCGCGACCAAGTGCCTGCCGAAATGGTCACGGCCAGCGGTTCGGGCCTCGATCCGCACTTGTCGCCGGCCGGGGCGTATGCGCAGGTGGAGCGGGTGGCTCGTCTTCGTGACTTGCCAGCGGCGCGGGTTCGGCAATTGGTAAAGGACCACATCCATGAGCCCATCATCGTGTTCTTTGGTCCGGCCACCGTGAACGTATTGCGCCTGAATTTGGCCCTGGACGAGCTGGCGCCTCTCCGTAAATAACTGTGCAGGTACCCCGCACATTCCTTTCTTCCCACAGCAGCACATAAAGAACTAGTTTGCCTGCCAGTCGGCAGCAATGTCAGCAATTCTACTCGCCTCGCAACAGCAGGCGCTCCTTCATGAACTACCTATTGACCTTGGGCCTCGCCCTCACTGCCGCTTCTGTCACCCGCAACACGCTGGCGCAAACCACTCCCGTAACGGATACGGCGCAGGTTGTGCCGCCGCAAGTTGCACCCGCCGCAGCTAAGCCGAACCCACTGACTTTCTACGGCTTTGTGGACGGCTACTACGGCTACGATTTCAAGCACGCCGATACCCAAGACCGTCCCGGCTTTCTGTACTCCCACGACCGGCAAAACGAGTTTACGGTAAACAATGCCATCATTGGGATGCGCTACGACAACGGGCAGGTGCGCGGGGCTCTGGGGCTGCACGCCGGCACCTACGTAGCAGCCAACTATGCCGCCGAAGACCAGGTGTTCAAGCACATTTACGAAGCCTACGCCGGATTCCGGCCGTTCGAGAAGGCGTGGTTGGATGCCGGTATTTTCGGCTCGCACATCGGGTTTGAGTCGGCTATCAGCAAAGACAACTGGACGCTGACCCGCTCCCTGATGGCCGAAAACTCGCCGTACTACGAAGCTGGCGTACGGTTCACGTACGAAGTGGACCCCAAGCTGACGCTGACCGGGCTGGTGCTGAATGGGTGGCAAAACATCCGCGAAAACAACCAGAAGAAAGCCATTGGCACCCAAATTCAGTGGAAGCCCACCGATAAGCTCCTCATCAATAGCAGCACGTTCTACGGCAACGAGCAGCCCCAGGACCTAGCCCGGCGGCGCCGCTACTTCCACAATTTCTACGCCACCTACGCCGCCACCGACCGCCTTTCTCTAGCGTTGGTATTTGATGTAGGCAAGCAGGAACGCGCCGAGCGCGGCGGCAAAGACGACACCTGGCACACCGGCGCCGCCTTTGTACGCTACAAGCTGGCCGACAAATGGAGCACCACCCTCCGCGGCGAGTACTACAACGCCGACCGAGGCGTCATCATCAGCTCGATTTCCCCAGTGGCTTCCGACCAAGATCTGAAGGTGCGGGCTGCCTCCCTCAACCTCGACTACGCGCCCACCAGCAACGTGGTAGTGCGCATCGAAGGCCGCAGCTTCCATTCCCCCCAGCCCTTCCTGACCGACCGGAACGGCCAACCCACCGACAGCTACGGCAACCTTACGTCGAGTATTGCTATATCCTTTTGATGCTTTGCCAAGGGTTTAACTGTGCTATGCCAGAATAACCAGACCGGTGTGGTAGTGGGAGGATAGTGCGGTTTTTTGCGTCATACATGCCTCACCAAAATAAGCCGGATTTACTCTTGACTTGCTCTTTTTCTGGTTTCCTGAAATGAATTCCACTGCTTCGGTGCATCGTGCTACGCCGGCTGGTTTGCTGGTTGCCTTGGGCATCGTGTACGGCGACATTGGCACGTCGCCCCTCTACACCGTGCGCGGCGTGTTTGTGGAGCGGCCGATAACCGAGGACGTGGTGCTGGGCACTATCTCCTGCATTATTTGGACCCTTACGCTGCTCACCACGGTGAAATATGTGCTCATTGCTTTGCGGGCCGACAACCAAGGCGAGGGTGGAATTCTGGCGTTGTACGCCCGGCTGCGCCGTTTGCCGGTGCGGCGGCTGTATCTGGTAGCCATTGTGGGGGCGGCCGCCTTGTTGGCCGATGGCATTATTACGCCGCCTATTTCAGTTTCCTCGGCTGTTGAGGGCTTGCGCATTCTTAAGCCCGACCTCGATACCGTGCCCATCGTGGTCGGGATTCTGATAGCATTGTTTGCGTTTCAGCAATTCGGTACCCAGGTTATCGGCAAGCTGTTTGGCCCGGTGATGACGCTGTTTTTCCTGATGCTGGCGATGCTGGGGGTTTACCATTTAAGCCAGGATTTCAGTGTGCTGCGCGCATTCAGTCCGCATTACGCTCTGTACATGCTCACGCAGGTGCCCGGTGCGTTCTGGTTGCTGGGGTCTATTTTTCTGTGCAGCACCGGGGCCGAGGCGCTGTATGCCGACATGGGTCATGTGGGCCGCCAGAATATCTACGGCTCCTGGACATTCGTCAAAATCTGCTTGATACTCAACTACCTGGGGCAAGGGGCCTGGCTGCTCCAACACATAGGCAAGCCGCTGGGCGAAAAGAATCTGTTCTTTCTCATGATTCCGGCGTGGGGGCTGTTGCCGGCTATTGCCTTGTGCACACTGGCCACCATCATTGCGTCGCAAGCGTTAATTTCGGGCTCGTTTACGCTGGTGATTGAGGCGCTGCGCCTGCATTTCTGGCCCAAGGTGCGGGTTGATTACCCCACCGAGCTGCGCGGGCAGGCCTACGTACCGTCCCTGAACTGGCTGCTGTGCGCGGGCTGCGTAGGCGTGGTGCTGTACTTCCGGGAGTCGGGCAACATGGAAGCGGCTTTCGGGCTGGCCGTCACCATCACCATGCTCATGACCACCGTGTTGCTGGCCTTTTACCTGCGCACTCGCCGCGTGCATCCTATCTGGATTGGTTTGCTGCTCGCAGTGTACATACTGATAGAAGGGTCCTTTTTGGTGGCTAACCTCACCAAGTTCATGCACGGCGGCTGGCTGTCGGTGCTGCTGGGGGCGGTGCTGTTACTCGTGATGATGAGCTGGATTGTGGGCCAGCGCATTCGCCACGACCTAACCGAATTCATTCCCCTGGCCGACTACCTGCCGTTGCTTCAGCAACTAAGCAATGATGAGTCGGTGCCTAAGTACGCCACGCATCTGGTGTACCTCACCAAATCGGGGGATGCGCGGCGGGTGGAAAATGGGGTGATGCACAGCATCTTCAAGAAGCGCCCCAAGCGGGCCGACGTGTACTACCTCCTCCACGTGCACACCACGGACGACCCCTACACCCGCCGCTACCACATCACGCACGTGCTACCCAACGAGCTGGTGCGCATCGACTTCTACCTTGGTTTCCGCGTCGACCACGCCCTCAACTACATGTTCCGGCAGGTAGTCACGGAGCTGGTACAGGCCCGGGAAGTGGACATTACGAGCCGCTACGCCAGCTTGCGCGGCCAGGATATGGTGGGCGACTTTCAGTTTGTGGTCCTCAACAAAACGTTGCCCTACGAGTATTTGCTGCGCGGCTGGCAGCGCCTGGCGTTACTGCTGCACGGCTGGCTGAAACGCCTCGGCGCCTCCGAAACCGAGAGCTTCGGCCTCGACAACAGCTCTTTCATCATCGAAAACGTGCCGCTGCACATGCCCGCTCGCCCCGAGCTGCACTTGCAGCGCGAGCTATAAGCCTTTATTTGCCATGAACGACGACCAGCTCCGTGACCAGTCGGCCGAACGATTCCTGCGCTTGGTGCAGGAGCGGCGGCGCGGGCGACTGAAAATCTACATCGGGCTGGCAGCGGGCGTGGGCAAAACGTACCGCATGCTGCAAGAAGCGCACGACTTGCTACAGCACGGCGTGGATGTGGTGTTGGGGTACGTAGTGACGCACGGCCGGGCGGGTACCGAGGCGCAACTGCGAGGTTTGCCGGTGCTGCCCCGCAAGCAGATTTTCTACAAAGGCCGGATGCTGGAAGAAATGGACGTGCAAGCTATTTTGCAGCGCCGCCCCTCGGTGGTGGTGGTCGATGAGCTGGCCCATACCAACGTGCCGGGCTCCCTCAACGAAAAGCGCTGGCAGGACGTGGAGCAGCTCGTGAAGGCCGGTATTTCAGTTATTTCGGCCGTCAATGTGCAGCACCTGGAAAGCCTGCACGACCAAGTGCAAAAGATAACCGGCACCGATGTGCAGGAACGGGTGCCTGATCAAGTACTGAAGCTGGCTGATGAGGTAGTGAACGTGGACCTCACCGTGACCGAGCTGCGCACCCGCCTGGAAGAAGGCAAAATTTACGATTTGCAGAAGGTACCCTCGGCGCTCAAGAACTTCTTCCAGCCCGAAAACCTGTTGCAGCTGCGCGAGCTGGCCCTTCGGGAAGTAGCCAACCAACTCGGCCGCCAGATTGAAACCGATGCGGGCGGTGCTCCTGCCGTGGCTGCGCAGCGCCGCAACGCCGACCGGCTGCTGGCTTGCATCAATTCCAATGCGCAGGCCGCCAAGGAAATCATTCGCAAAACCTCGCGCCTCGCCGACCGCCTCGGCGGGGCCAAGTGGTACGTGCTCTACGTGCAGACACCGGCCGAATCGGCTGATAAGATAGGGCTGGCGGCCCAGCGGCACCTCATCAACAACCTGCAACTCGCCACCGAGTTAGGCGGCCAAATCCTGCGGGTGAAAGCCGACGATATTGTAACCGAAGTAACGCGCGTAGCCGCTGAAAAAAACGTTTCGCTGCTGGTTTGCGGCGTTACGGGCAGCAAAAATTGGTGGGCGCAGCTTACCCGCCGCGGCGTCACCAACGACCTGATCCGGCAAGTAGCCCGCCACGCACAAGACCTGGATATTTACTTGGTAACCTATTAACGGCTATGCCTTTGTAAATACCGTCCCACTGAGCACAGCCGAAGCATCTTGCCACCGAAGTATTTTCTGATAGCTGCAACAAAGCGGCAGAATTGCTTCGGCTGCGCTCAGTGGGACATTCTATTCAGTAGCAGCCCCCAAGTCTATAGCAACCCATGAACCTTAAAACCAAAATCACGCTGGCTTTTGCGACGATGCTGTTGCTGCTAATGGGAGTGAGTGCCTTCATGCTCTACTCGCTGAGCCAACTAGACCGCACTGCTCGCAACGTGCTCAACGACAACCTGTATTCCATCGAGTTGGGGCAGCAGATGCTACTGGCCCTGGATCAGATGGGATACGGCGCGAACGTAAGAGCCCCGCAAGCCCAACCGCTTTTCGAGAAACTGTTAGCTCGGGAGGCAGGCAACGTAACGGAACCCGGCGAGCAGCAAGTGGTAGACAATCTGTTTCAGGAAGTAGGAAACTTCAATCAACTGCCAACTTCCGACACCACCTCGGCGCAACGATGGAACGAGGCGGTTGGGCGCTTGCGGCGCGGTACCTACGCCATGATAAACCTGAATACGCAGGCCCTTACGCGCAAAAATGCAGCCGCCAACCGCACCGCCTTGCAGCAACGCCGCTACGTGCTAGCCCTGCTAACCTTCGCCGTCCTGACTTCGCTTCTGTTTGTACTCAGTGTGCCTGAGGCGGCTGTAGTGCCCCTGCGGCGGCTCTCGGCTAGCATCGACCACGCCGCCAACCAAGATTTCACGGCCTCCATTCCGGTGGAAGGGCACGACGAGTTTGCTACCGTGGGGCGGAGCTTCAACCGGATGCTGGTGCAGTTGCAAAGCTACCGCACCTCCACGCTGGCCGAGCTAATAGCCGAACGCAACCGGGTAGCCAGCATCGTGAATACGCTCGATGAGGGTTTGCTACTGATCGACCAAAACCGGCGCCTCATCGTGGTCAACCCGGTGGCCAGCGCCTTGCTCGATGTGCCCGTTGAGAAGTTATTAGGCCGGCGGGTTGACGAGGTAGCCGCTGAAAACGACCTGTTTCGGGAGATGCTGCGCTATCTGGATGTGCCTGCGCCCCAGCGCGAACAGGAAACGCCGTTGCTCACTATCGCGCAGCAAGGCGAGGAAGTGTATTACCGCCTGAGCGTACACGATGTAGTAGGATTCAACCAAGCCCTCGACAAAAATGAGTTCGTCGGTTCGATTCTGACCTTGCGCAACATCTCGGAGTTCAAGAAGCTCGATCAGGCCAAGTCCGCCTTCCTGGCCACGGTGTCGCACGAGCTAAAGACGCCGCTTTCCAGTATCAACTTCAGCTTAAAGCTGCTGCAAAACGAGAAAGTGGGGCTTCTCAACGAGGAGCAGCAGCGCATTGTGCGCACTCTCAAGCAAGAAAATCAGCGGCTGCTAAAACTTGTGGGGGAGTTAATTGACGTGTCCCGTCTGGAGTCCGGCAACATTCAACTCAATTTCCAGTCTTCCCACCTGCACGACATCGTGCAGTTTGCTGCCGATACTATTCAACTCCAGCTTAAGCCCAAGCAACTTACGCTGAATATACAGGTGCCCGCTACCTTGCCCCTAGTGCGCGCCGATATTGAAAAAACCACCTGGGTGCTGCTGAATTTACTGGCCAACGCCATTCGCTACTCGCCTGAAGGAGAGCAGATTCATTTGCACGGCGGCCTATCTGCCGATGGGCAGCGGGTGCAGATGATGGTGCGTGACCAGGGGCCCGGCATTGCGCCCGAGCACCAGGAAAAGATCTTTCAGCGGTTCGTCCAGATTCCCGACAAAAACGGCTATGCAGGGGGCTCCGGTCTGGGGCTGAGTATCGCTCGCGAATTTATTGGCGGCCAGGGTGGGCAGCTGTGGGTGGAAAGTGAGTTGGGTGTGGGTAGCACATTTGTATTCACGCTCCCATTGGCAGAGTTAGAGTCGGCGTAGGCGAAGATTGATATTAAAAGCAGACAGTCCAGCTATACTTCGAGCACCAAGCCGAGCGTGGGCCGAATAACTGGCCGTAAAAAAGCGTCTGCCGCCTCAGGCAGCAGACGCTTTTGCGTTCCTCAGTACGAGCCGTAGATAGGCCCGGCGGCTACCCCCTGACGAGCAACTTACTGCGGATACAGACGCTAGCAGGGGCCACGGTGGTTGTCAGCAGTTGGCGAGCTGATACCAAGCGGTAACGTATTGCCCGCACCCGGAAGGCGGTTTATGCAGCTTCTCAACCATCACTTATTTACGCAGTAATTTCACGTGAGCCTGGGCTTTCTGCGCGCTCAGGTGCAGGTAGTATACGCCTTCGGTGGGCATCTGCTGGGAGAAGTCGAACGTCAATTGCGACCCGCCAGCCGATACGGTGCGTTTGCCACTACCCACCGTCGCGCCCAACGAAGACACCAGCAAGTAGGAAATTTCTCCTTGGAAAACGGAAGGCAGCACGACGCTAAACTGGCCGTCGGAGGAAGGGTTCGGATACGGGTGCACTTGCGAACTGTAGACGGGAAGCCCAGCCGGTTTAACTGCCGCGGGGAGGCTGGAGCCGGCGCGGGCGGCTTGGTTGTTCGGAGACTGGTTGATGGCCGCACCGCCGCTGAGCACCTCGATAGCCGAAACCTTGGGTTCATCTACTCCATTCGCCCCCCGCGCGAAGGCCAGCGTAAGTTGCCCATCGGAAACGGTGACGGGGAAAGTTTCGGTGGTGGCCGTCAGTGATCCTACTTTCTTGACGATGTCGTAGGCGCTGAGCACCGTCGTGCCCTCCGCCGTCACACCAAACACCCGTTGGCCGGGGGCGTTCCAGTAGAGCTCGGCGAAGTGCAGCACCACCGAGTACTGGCCGTTGGGCACGGGCAAGTTGTAAGTGAAGTTGCCGTAGCGCTCCGTTTGGTATAAGGCGTCGTCACTGGTGCCGGCAATAGGCGCAGCAGTCGAGAAGACGGCACCGCCGGTAGCGTATTGATCGGCAGCAAAAGTGCCCTGCGAGGTGGTCAGGGCTTCGCCTCCAGCATTGAGACGCAGGTCCGCCGTATTAACAGATTCAAGCACCTCAATAGCCGATACTTTGGGCTGGTCAACCCCTGCTACCCCGGGTAAGAAAGCCAACGTGAGCTGCCCATCGGAAACGGTAACGGGGAAGGTTTCGGTGGTGGCTGTTAGCGGCCCTACTTTCTTAACGATGTCGTAGGCGCTGAGCATCGTGGCTCCTTCGGCCGCGACATTGAACACCCGCTGGCCGGCACTGGTCCAGTAGAGTTCCGCAAAGTGCAGCTTGACGGTGTACTGGCCGTTACTTACGGGCAAATTGTAGGTGAAGGACCCGTAACGCTCGGTCTGGTACAAGGCGTCGTCACTGGTGCCGCCGATGGCGGCTGCGCTAGCGAAAATGCTACCGCCCGCTGCGTACTGGTCAGCAGCAAAATTGCCCTGCGAGGTTGTTTCCTGTCCCCCACCGGCGTTCAGCCGGTGTACGGCCGTTGGGACCGGGTTACCAGTAGGAGTCAGACTGTAGATTTCGATGGCTGATACTTTGGCGTTATCGACGCCGCCTACGCTGGCCAAGGAACTGAAGTTGAGACTAAGCTGGTCGTCGGCTACCGTCACAATAAAGCTTTCGGTAGTGGCCGTGAAGGCGCCGGCCTTCTTGTAGATGTCGTAGTTGTCGAGCACCGTATTGCCTTCGAGGGCGACATCGAACACGCGCTGTCCTACTTGTGTGGCGTAGACCTCGGCAAAGTGCAGTACCACTTGGTACTGCTTGCCACTACTCACGGCAAAGGCGTAATTGAATTGATTGCCGTACCGTTCACTTTGGTAGATGGCCCCGTTGGAGGTGCCGGCAATCGGCTGGGCGGTTGCAAAGCTCGCGCCGCCTGAGGCGTATTGGTCGGCGGCAAAGGTACCGATGGAGTTCACCACTTGGCCACCGCCCGCATTCACCCGGTAAAGGGCCGGGCCAGTAGGGGCCGCGGGGCTGACCGTGAGCGTGGTTTGACTGGCCGCACTCGACAGGCCCGCGTTGTCGCTCACAACCAGGCTGAACACGTAAGAGCCTGCTACCAAGCCACCAACGGTGGGCTGGGGCACTGTTTTGCTGGAGAAGCTAGCCGTGTTGGGGCCACTGACTTGCGTCCAGGTATAGCTAGCTACCGTGCCGTCCGGGTCGGTGCCCGAACCATTCAGGGTCGTGCTGTTTATGGGCAACGTTATGCTTTGGTTGGGACCCGCACTGGCCGTAGGTGTCTGGTTGGAGCCACTTGCTTGGAGCACCTCAATGGCGGAAATTTTGGGCAGATCTGCCGTGCCGGTCTGGAAAGCCACCGTGAGCACACCGTCATTTACCGTTGCGGGGAAGGTCTCGGTAGTGGCCGTTTTCAAGCCGGCTTTCTTCACGATGTCATAGGCCGTGAGCACCTTCGTACCTTCAACGGACACATCAAATACGCGTTGGCCAGCTGCCGTCCAGTGAAACTCCGCGAAGTGCAGCACCACTGTGTACTGGCCGTTGGGCACGGGCAAGCTGTACGTGGAAGGTCCGTAGCGCTCCGATTGATAGATGGCATCGTCGCTGGTGCCCGCAATAGCCGCCACCGAAGTGGCGACGTTGCCGCCCGCAAAATATTGGTCGGCGCTAAAAGTGCCCAGCGAAGTGGTTTCCTGCCCCCCGCCGGCATTCACCTGGTGCAGGGCCGTGGTGCCGGTCGAGGCCGTAACGTAGAGGAAATCCCAGCTGGCCGTGAAAGTCGATGCCCCCCGAGACGTTGCCGTCACGCCCACCGCGTAGGCTTTCCCGTTCTGGAGAGCCGCCAACAACGCGCCGCCTACTTGAATGGGGTTGCCTAGATTGGCAAGGGCACCGCCATTGACAGCGTATTTAGGTTGCACTGTGCCCGTGGCCGGGCTGACGGCAAAGTAGAAGTCGAGCGTGGAATTGGGAATGCCTCCCGGTAAAGGGAAGTTGGTAACCACAGGCACTCCTGCATTTTCGTATACCACTTCCAGGCCGCCCACCCCACCATTGGCAGTAATGGCCAGCTTGAGGTAGTTGTCCTGATCACCGTTGCCGAGGTAAATACCTTGGGACTGGAAGTTCTGAGGCGTCTTGTTGTTGAAGAACGGCCCAAGCAGCCGGCCTTGTACGGTAAAGGGTGTGCCGGTGGAACGGACTCCGAACTGAAACGCATTTTCCTGCGTGTTCAAGCTGCCCAACGCATCACCCGCCGTTACATCAACCACGGAAAAGGCCCCCACCGCCCCGCCGGCAATCAGGTTTTCCTCGAAGAACAGGTCGGAGTAGATGCTGTCGCCGTTGATCATCAACCCCGTGAAGCCAAGGCCGAACAGACCCGTGCCAGGCGAGTTGTTGAACAGGTCGTAGCGTACGGGTAAGGTGGTGGCTAGGCCATTGTCCTTGTCGAGGGCAAAGTAATCATCCGTGTCGGCTAGGTTGTCGCTGTCGTCGTCGTTGTCGTTGAGGTCGGAGATGTTGTTGTTGTTGGAGTCAGCGGGCCGGCTGGCAGCCGAGCAAGGCTGGGTGCCGTTGTCAATCTCGTCGGCGTTGGTGTAGCCGTCCTGGTCGTCGTCGCTTTCGTCGTAGTTACCGGTGCAAGTCAGGAAGTCCTGGGGCTCGAAGACGGTGATGGCGCTGGCCCCGTAGGTAGCGGCCCATACCGTGCCGGGGAAGATGTCATTGTCGCCCTGCGCCGTCACGTCGAGCGGCGTGGAGCCAAAGCCCGAGGCAAAGGGCAAGTCCGTGTTGACTTTGTTGGCGTCGTAGGGGTTGGTTACGTTTGTGCCGTCGGCTGTGAGCGAGATTTTAACAATGGTTCCATCAAAGGTGCAAGCTAGCAGCGAGCCTTGCAGGGCGCTACCAAAGTTGGAGGCGGTGTACTCGCACATGCCGTTGGTGGAGGCGGTGAAAGTGAGCAAATCCTGGCTTACGGCGCTGCCAGCCTGGCGAAAGTCGCCTTCCACGGGATTAGCTGAGGCCACCGGAGGCCAGTCGACGGGCAGTGGGTTGGGTCCGGTTCTGCTGTTGCGAAACACGCCGGAGGTGCCATTGTGGGTGTAGAGGCCCGCGCCGTTGGGGTTGGCGCGGGTGGGAGTAGGATGGCCGCCGTAGTAGGAGCCGGATCGGTACGTGGCCAGGTCGCCGATGTAGTTGAGGTTGTCGAGGTTGTTGACTGCGCCCTCGTTAGCCGAGGAGCTGCTCGAACCCGGTTCGCCCTTGACGTAGTTGTTGGTGGCGTTGCCGCCGCCCTCGTTCTCGGGGTAGCCGCCCCAACCCTGGTTGGCGCCGTTGTCGATGGTGTAGACCTTGCGGTTCTTGG
>NZ_CAXTBM010000060.1:0-33095 GCF_964242765.1 uncultured Hymenobacter sp. | reverse complement strand
CTTCTAGCCAGTACCTAATTTTGAGCATTGATCGTGTGAATCGGTATCTACGCAATAGAAAAATTCTAATCTCTTTATTAACATAAAGGTCATAGCATATTATAGAATAGCCGATAGGTTGGTTTATCACGAAGTGAGGTGCTGTTTTATTCTCATTTTATCGTTGTAGGAGTGATTAGGTTGAAAGTTCAGTAAACTATTGCCACTCGAAATATTCGAGAGTTGTTTTCAAATCCAGCTAATAAGAGTTCGTTATTATTGATAATTACAAAGGCCAGAGGTCAAGCGGTATAGCTTGAACTCTGGCCTTTTATGTGACACTTTGTTTGGATCTGTTATTTAAAGGTAAACGTGATGATTTAAATCAGACTTCAGCAAGCGTAAAATTAGAAGGGATAGCCAATAGCAATGTTTAGCTTGATAGCCTTATAGCCAGTATCGTTGGCAGGAATTACATTGGTTGGGGTGATGATAGTGGTGTTTTCATATGGGTAGACCAGTGGATAGGCAGCGTCAAGGCGGATAACAAAAAATTGTACATCAATGCGAATGCCCGCACCAGCGCCGACAGCCATCTGTTGTAAGAAAGTTTTGAATTGAAATTGACCATTCTGGCCGTCCAGGTTACCGTTGGAATCGTAGGTAGCACGGCTAGCATCGGCATTTACGAGCCAGATGTTGCCAGCATCTACAAATAGAGCGCCCTTCACGTATGGAAATAAGTCCTGGCGGTATTCCACATTGGCTTCTAGACGGATATCACCAACTTGGTCGTAAAAGCCGCTATTGGCGTTGCGCTGAGCTTGGGTAGGGCGGTAGGTACCTGGCCCTATGCCGCGGGCATTGAAAGCGCGCACACTGTTGGGACCACCAATGCCATATTGCTTGAGGTAAGGAAGTACGTTTGAATTTAGATAGGGCATCCCTACGCCAATAAGCAGACGGGTGGCAATCTTATTGCCGCTAGTTGGGTTAGCGGACATTCGGTAGTAATTGCGCAGTTCCAAATCGACTTTGGTGTACTGCGAATACTCCTGACCAAATAGGGCATAGGACCCATTTTCGGTCTTTGAAGAGCCGCTAAGGTTTTGGAGTAGGTAGGCTAGATTTCCTGATAAGTCGAGGCCGCCGCTGAAGTAAAACTGATTACGGCGCTGCTCCAGGGATTGTTGGTTGTAGGTGTACTGGTAGCTGCTGCCTAAGATGAATTGCTGCCGAAAGCTATTTGCCAAGAAGGGCCTTTCGTTCAGTAGATCTGTGAATACCTGCTCTTGCTTGCTTAGTCTAAGGTATTGTAAGTCGATAGGTTGCAGGCGTTGTTCGTTGGTAACCTTGGTCTTCCAGCTATAGCCGTAGCCTAGGTTAAAAATGTCTTCCTGGAAGTATTTCGTTCGTAATACATACTTGTAACCCGCCTCAAAGAAAGTACGGGGCTGGAAGTCGGAATTGCGCAGGCGGATATCAAAAGGTGGCGTGATAAGCCGTGGGACGAGCAGTTGCGCATCAAGACCATATTGCGTTGAGGTGACACCGGATAAAGCGCCTTGCCCTGTTTCCACTGATGCGCTGGCATTTATGAGTAACTGCTCGGCACCGCGTAGTGCCGACCTATTGCGAAACTGTAGTACTAAGGACGGTCCGCTGAAAATGTTGGACGTGTTCATTTGGATTTCAGCTCGCAAAGACTTCTTGGGCACCTGCGTCATGCGTACGAAGGCATTCAGGTGACCATAGCCAGCGGAGTCAGGAACGTTGCGGGCAGGCCGAAACCGAATATCGACGTACTTGAAGGTGCCTAAGCTCATAAGACGGCTTAAAGTCTGGTCGGAGCGCCGCCGCCGGTAGAGGCTATCAGGATAAAGAAAGGTAGCGTTGGTAATGGCTTTTGCTCTAAAAACCTCTTCGTCGGGAAAATAGCGGTAGCCTCTGTAGAGTATAGGTGTGCGGCCAGCCGACGCGGTATCAGATAGTGAGTAGTTGGTATTAAGAGTAATGCGGTTCAGAACGTAGGGACGGACAGCACGATCTTGAATGTTGTTCTTCACCGTTACATAGATATTCACTTGGTTGTCGAGCGTGCTATCTACTTGGAAGAGAATATTGTCGGGGGAGAAATAGTAATAGCCTTGGTTTTTGAGGATCCCATCAATGCGCACTCGCTCATTGACCAAGGTTTGAAGGTTGTAAGGGTCGCCTACTTTCAGTAGAGAACCGGCTTTGGTAGCTTGAATGGCTTGGTCGACGAGGGTGTCACGGCTAGGGAACTGTATTTCTTTGATGAGGTAGGGCTTGCCAACTCGGGCCGTGTAGTCGACGGAGGCACTCTGGTCTTTTATTTCAACTTTGGCATGTACAACAGGCTTGAAATAGCCGCTGTTGTTGAGTCGGTTGACCATTAACCCCTTCACTCGTTGCGTGTCTATCTCGCTCAGCAGCACGGGCTTTTCACCGTACTTGTCGGCTATCCACTTGCCTATTCCTTTGGTTTTGCCTTCGCCGAGGTGCCAGAAATAAAGTTTGGGCCGCTGCCCCAGAAACGAGCTATTCGGCTTAGGGGCAACAACACCTTCCAGTTCGGTGGTTAGAAGACTCTCGTTGGGGATGGGGTTATCGGACTTCACCTTCACAGTGCTGCCAGTGTAGAGCTTGGAGCCTTCAGGAATGTACTTGGTGCCTGAGCATGATGCCGCTGTCAGTAAAACAACCAGAGCCGCCCAACGCCCAAACTTATTTTTCCAACTCCTTACTTTAGAAGCAGAAGAACAAGCCAGACTATTCTTGACTGGACGAAGAGCACTAGTGAGCATATGCAATAGGTGTTTTGTTGAGCTTCAGAGAATGAGAAAAATTGCTCGCGCGCGGCACTAGGCACCAGAAAATGCGGCCGGTCAGCCTAGTGGCCGGAAGTGGTAGCACGTTGGGCCGTCCGGAGGGAGTCGCGGCGGGGAGCAGTGGTGATGACGTTTGAAGAATCGGGGTTGGCTTTCCGCTCGCGGCGGTTGCGGCGACGGGTGTCTTTCACTTCCTCCTTCACTTCCTTATCAAGGCCCTTGAAAAGGTCCGCCAAGCTCTGATAGTCGCGCTGGAAAATCAGCGAGACGCCGTTTCGGACGTATTGGCCATCGATGTCGGCGTAGGCATTGTTGCGGAACGCCCGGAGACGGATACGGCCGTTGGCCAGTACATTGTACTCGATGCTTACGTCGCCGGCAAAGTTGCTGACGCCTTGTTGCCCCTGAGAGGCTTGGTTGCCTCCGCCAGCTAGGGGTACATCGGTGCCTAGGCGTACGCTTACCCGGTCATTGAAAAGCTGTCGGCGCACGGCTACATTCAAGTCGGTGCGGGTTTTCTCCGAGCCGCTTGAAAAATCGGCGGAGGAGTTTACCCCTAGTTCCACACCTAAGTTGGACAGGTAGCTGCCCGTAAGATTGTTAAGCTGTTGGGTGAGTACTTGGCTGGCACTGCCCCGCAACTGGTCGCCTACAATGCTTCCGCCGCTGCTCTGAAATGGGTCGCTGGCAAGGAAACGATTAAGAACCAGCAGCGAGAATACCTGCTTGTTGAGTTCCGACGATTCGCTAGGCTGGCGCAACTGCGCTAAGCGGGCTTCAATTTCGTTGCGGCTAATTACATTACTGTTTTCAGGAAGCTTGATATCAAAGCCAATAGTCGGTTTGAGAAGCTCCCCGGTGACGTTCAGGTACACCTGAAAAGGCGTGGCGTTGCGCAAGCGCGGATCATCAGTGGTAGGACCTTGGGAAGCCAGCAATTCGGCGGGAGCCGCTTTCACGTTGTAGATAGCGGCTATACTCATCTGCGCATTGTATGGGTCACCGGACCAAACGAGGTAGCTGCCCTGCCCGATAGTGAATTCGCGCGAAGCCAGGTCGTAGAGCGACATATAGTAGCTGCCTTCGGCCACTTCCAAGCGCCCGGCCAAGGTAATGGAGCCCGCGGCATTGACGGTAGTGTTGAGGGTTCCGTTGGCGCGCACCTTCAGGTTGTCGCCGGAAAGTGGGTCGATGATGACGGTGAACTGGCTTTTGTCGTTGACCGTAATGCGGGCGGATATGTCGTAACCAGAAGCTGTTTTAGCGGTGTCTACTGGTACTTGCTGAGCCAACATCGGGTCAATGGGGGCGCTCTTATCGACCCATTCCACAATACCGTCTGTCTCCACTAAGCCCGCCTCGTCGTTGGGCGTAACTACGGTCAGCGTGGAATTGTCGCCAACAACAGCGCGGGTGTTAATAACTGGTAAGGCCAGAGTGCCGCTAATACGCGTGTCCGAATCGACTGTTAGCCTGCCGTAGAACAGAGGATTGTCGCGGACGGTACTTTGAATAGCTATAAAGTCCTCGGTAGTCGCATTGAGGCTGAAGCGGTAGTCATCGACGTAATTCTGGGTGAGTACTCGCCCATCTACTACTGCTTTGTTGCCTAAGGAATCAAGCACCGTAAAGTTGTCGAAGCGCAGGCCTTGGTTATCAAAACTGATGGCCTGGCTCTGGATGCGGAAGGGCGCGCCTAGCTGCGTGAGCGTGAAACCAGCATCGGCAGTGGTCGTCAAGGTACCATTGATGCGCGGCTGACTGACGGTACCGTTCACGGTGAGGTTGCCGGTGATGCCACCAACGGTTTCTTGCAGCTGGCCGAGTGAAAAAGGCTCGGCTATTTTTAAATCAAACCGGTTGACATTGATGGCAAACTGGATAGGGCTCGGTGGCGTGGCCAGATAGTAGCCAACCGCCTGCACATCCATGCCTTGTTGGTTGGTGAGGCGCACATCAACGTTGTAACGGTCGGGGTTAGGGTTAGTCGCCTTCAAATTGATGTCGCCGAGCACTGACTTGTTGAAGGCGAAGCCCGTGAGGGCTGCATCTGCCGTGAAAGCCTGCCGAGGCTGACCGAGGCTGAAGGCTACGGCTTGGCCGTTGAGCGTACCGGCTA
Organism: uncultured Hymenobacter sp.; assembly: GCF_964242765.1. Classification (NCBI taxonomy): domain Bacteria; kingdom Pseudomonadati; phylum Bacteroidota; class Cytophagia; order Cytophagales; family Hymenobacteraceae; genus Hymenobacter; species uncultured Hymenobacter sp. The sequence continues at coordinate 28,145 of NZ_CAXTBM010000060.1, read as the reverse complement.
CCAGAGAATCCTGCAAACCGGCAGCACGGGCCAGCCCGTTGATTTCCAAGTTGCCCATGCTGACCTGGAGCGGATACTGCGCACCCGCCAAAGTCTGCAAGGTGAGGAAACGGCTGTTGCGGCGGAACTCCACGTTTTGCGCGAAGATGGCGCCGTTGGTTGTCGTGTAGCGAAGCTCGTTGCCGGGTGTCACGGTCCATTCTACGCCGTCTAGCAGCACTTTAGGGTCGAAGCTGAAGGCGTAAGCGTCGCCACCGCGCAGCACCCGCAACACACCCGCTAGGTTCAACCGCTCAGCACTGTCCGACTCGGCAATGCGTAGGCGAGTGCCAATTTGGTTGTTCTGGATGCTGCCCGCCAGTGTAGGATTTGGAATGCGCAACGACGTGTCTTGGCTGACTTGGCGTAGGCCTAGCGCATAATCCAGCTTTTCAGGATTAGAGCTGACATCAAACTTCAAGGAGTCTAGCGCAAAGCCGAGGTACACAATCCGCTCGATACGGCTTCTGAGGCGTAAGTCGGCTTCGCGGCTGTCGAAAGAACCGGTGAGCTTGAAGGGAGTGAGTTGCTTGAGGTCGGGCACCAGCCGTTGCACCAGTTGCGTGTTTTTCACATTGGCATCGAAGCTGAATTGCCGGTAGGCGGTCGAAGGCCGGAACTGAACACCCGGTAAATCGAAGTACCGGTCGATGTGGCTTTGCAATACTGTGGCTAAGTCGCCGAGGGCGGTGTTGCCTTGCAGGTTGAGGTCGAAAATGTTGGAGTTAAACGCTACTTCGGTGCGGCCAGGCCGCTGCACGATACGGCCAGTTATCGAGTCGAGGGCAATCGGCGTATTGTCGCGCACCACCACAATATTGCGGCCGGTGAAGGTGCCATTGATGGAGTTGGCATCGGCACCGCTTAGGTTGGCAGTTAGGTCGCCTTGTACGCGCAAGTCGCCGCCGGTATAGAAGCCTAGGGCGGTGAGGTTGGCACCACGCAGGTTGAGGCGTTGCACCTCGTAGCTCGGGTTGTTGGCGTTGCGCAGGTTGATGGTCGCCAGCAAATCCAGGTTCAGGTTGGGGTCCTGGCGGCTGCGCGCATCCACAACATAGCGGTTCCGGTCGATGCCTACATTGGCCGTGATGCCCCGGTAGGTATAGCCGTTGTAGGTGGCACTGCGCACGTTGGCTACCAATCGTCCGCGCAGCAAGTTAGGATCGAGGCCGCCGCGGCCGGAGAGGCGGCCGGTAGCCGTGATGCGCCCAATGGTAGGGTCGCGCAGCACCTTGCCCACATCGAAGCCTTGCACATTAAAAGTGGCATTGATGGGCTCTTGGCCTTTGGGCCCGGCGCCCAAATCTACTTTGGCTGCCACGTTGCCGAAGCTAGTAGTAGCCCGCAGATCGGTGTCAAAAAGCAAAGCCGTAGGCCGACCCCGGAAAGTGCCCGCTACACTGATGCGCGGTGGCAACTGAAAGTCGGGAGGAATAGTACCCTTGGGTACCAAGCTGTTGATGTCGGCCGAAGTGGTAATGAACTGCTGGATGTTGAAGTCGGTTAACAGGCGCTGGTCGGTTTCAGGCAAGCCCTGAATCCGGCCGCTAGCCTTCACCTCCGTGTTGCGGAACCCCACGAAGTCAAGGTCTCGGATGCGCAAGTCGCCTACACGTCCGCTCACGCGCCCACTCACCAGCACCGACTGATTGGGCCCCGTATTGAAGGGTGGAGTAGCGGCCAGGTCGGGCGCTAAATACAGAATGTCGCGGAAGCCAATGCGCACGTCGCGCAGGTCGCCTTCGATGCCGAGGTTGGAGAGTTGCTTGGTATCCGACAGCGCATCGAGGCTGGCGTAGCGCATGCCGAGCGTCTGCCGGATTCGGGTGTGCGGCGTAATTAGGTCGAGGTTAGTAAGCCGGGTCTGCACCGAATCGAACACCACGTCGGCCTTGGTCGAAGTAATCTGGAAGCCGCTCTGGTCTTTGCCCGCTAACTGCGTGATACGGCCGGTGGTGCTGTTTTCCGAGTAGGAAAGATTCTCGAGGTTGAGGGTGAGGTCGGTGAACTTGAGGTGATTGTAATCGAGGGCCGGTACGCGGGTGCGCAAGCGAGGCTCATCGAAATTGTCGAAGGCAACATCTACACCGGTAATGTCGGAGCGCTTCAGCGTGACCACCCAACTAGCTTCCTGGCCCGTAGCTTTTTCCACGGCGTCGTTTATATCCCGCACTGCTTCGGCCGGGTTAACGACGCGCTTTTCTACGGGCACATTTTCGTTCTGGGCGTAGGCAATGCTGGTGTTGCGCAGGCGGAGCGTGTTCAAATCAACCCGGGAATTAATGAGGTCGATGTTGTCGGCCGTAATGTCGGCTTCGCCTACGCGGGTGCTGATGAACTGGGCCGACGGGGTGTTTCTGTACACCAAGCTGACGTTGTTGAGCGTGGCCTTGTTCAGCCCAAACGTCAAGTCAAGCGGCTCAGAAACGGCGGTGTCGGGCGGCGCAGTTTTGCTTTGCTCCATGCTGATGCTGGTATTGCGCAGCGCCGCTTGGTCGACTCTATAAATAGATTGGTCTACATCCACCGCGTCCATGTTCACGGCCAGCTCCCCAACTTTGGTGCTCAGGTTTAAGCCATCTACTTGGTCGTTATAGGTGAGGTAGATGCTGGTTAGGCGCAAGTCGCCGATGTCGTATTTGAAGCCCGAGCCGGTGGTGTCGGCCGGAGTAGTGGTGGTCGTATCGCCGGCGGTGAAGGCATTGACGATGAAGTCGTAGTTGGAGATGCTGTCGGGTTCGGTGCGGCTGATGGCCAAGCGGCCGTCGTTCAACTCTAAAGACTTTAGGTTGACTTGCGACTTGGTAAGCGCCCAGATGTCGAGGTCGACGCCAAGGTGGCCAACCGACAGCAAGGTGTCGCCCTTCTGGTCTTCGATGTAGACCCCATCGAGGTTCAGAGCGTGTTTGAAGTCGGTGCGGAACTTGCCGATGCGCACTTCCGTGCCGATTTTGTCTTGTAGATACGTTGCGGCTTTGCGCGCAACGTAATCTTGCGTAGAAGGAAACTGCAACGCTACTACCACCCCAATCACGAGGAGTAGAACGAAGCCAACAAGGCCCAAAACAACATACAGCGTACGACGAAGGTAAGTAGGCACAGGCGTGGTAATCAGACAGGGTGACGGTTAATACAACCAAACGGAAAAAGCAAGCTGCGGGTTGGAAGGCAACGGCGCAGGTGCATATCAAACGTTCTGAAGAGGTACCCGTAGTGCGTTAGGTCTCGATTAAAACCTATACTCCCTATCTTTCGCGTTCAACCTACTTCCCCTCCCCATCCATGATTCTGCGTTTTTCTTTGCCCTTTCGCACTGCGTGGGGCCAGCGGCTGATGGTGTCCGGCTCCGAGCCTAGCTTGGGCCAGTGGAGCCTCGACCAGGCGTTGCCTCTGCACTACAATTCCGATTCTGGCATCTGGAGCCACGAAATCAGTGTTCCCGACGACCAGCCCGGCACCCTTGACTATAAGTACGTGTTGGTGGATGAGCGGGACGGCAGCCGACAGCCGGAGTGGGGCCCCAACCGCACCATCGTCTACGATGGTCGGCAGTTCACTCGGCTGGTGTTGGAGGACTTCTGGCGGGCATCTGCCGAACCTGAAAACGAATTGCTTACCGCCGCTTTCACCAAGGCCCTGTTTCAGCGCCCTACCCAAAGCGGGAAGGCAACCCCAACAGCTCGGATAGCCGACGCAGTAGTCCGCTTTCAATTAATTGCCCCGCGTGTCGAGTTGAATCAGCAGCTATGCGTACTTGGCTCCGATGCGGCCGTGGGAGCATGGGACGGCCGCAAGGCGTTGGTGCTCTCCGATGCCACGTATCCCACTTGGGTTACTGAGGTAGCACTAGAGCAGCCCGAGTTGCCGCTGCGCTATAAGTATGGTATCTGGGACCCGAACGAAAAGCGCATTGTTCAGCTGGAAGGGGGGGAGGACCGCGTACTAGACCCAAGCACCGACCGCCGCACATTGCGGGTGCGCACCGACGACAAGTTCCGGTACCTCAACACCTGGCGTGGCGCTGGCGTGGCGCTACCCGTATTTGCGATGCGCAGCCAGCGCGGCCTGGGTGTGGGCGAGTTTCCAGACTTGAAGCTGCTCGTGGATTGGGCCGTAAGCACCGGGCTGAAACTGGTGCAGATCCTGCCCATCAACGATACCGTGGCCACGCACACCTGGGTTGATTCGTATCCGTACGCGGCTATTTCCGTGTTTGCGCTGCACCCGCAATACCTCAACCTCGATGCGGTAGCCCCGCTGCAAGATGCTGCCGCACAGCAAGAGCTGGACGCGCTGCGGCAAGAGCTAAACGCGCTTGACTTCGTGGACTACGAGCCGATGATGACGGCTAAGTGGAAGTTCATCAAGCAGCTTTATCAGCAGGAGAAAGCCAGCTTCCTCGCCGACCCAGCCTTCCGAGCGTATTACGATGAGCAACGGGCCTGGCTGGTGCCTTACGCTGCCTTCTCGGGTTTGCGCGACCGGTTCGGTACGGCGGATTTCCAGCAGTGGCCCGAAGAGTACCGCACGCCCAAGCTGGTAGATGAACTGACCCAAGAAGACGCCCCCGACTTCGACGAGTTTGGCGTGCACTTCTTCACCCAATTCCACCTCGACCAGCAGCTGCGCGATGCCGTAACCTATGCCCGCCAGCACGGCGTGGTCCTCAAAGGTGACTTGCCCATTGGCATCTACCGCCACTCCGTTGACGCCTGGACGCAGCCCGAACTGTACCATATGCACCAACAGGCCGGCGCCCCACCCGACGATTTTTCGACCACCGGCCAGAACTGGCGCTTCCCGACCTACAACTGGGAGCGGATGGCCGAAGATGGTTACGCGTGGTGGAAGCAGCGCATGGGTCAGCTGGCCCGCTATTTCGACGCCCTGCGCATCGACCATATACTAGGCTTCTTTCGCATCTGGGAGATTCCGGGGCACTCAGTGGAAGGACTATTGGGTCATTTCTCGCCGGCCCTGCCTTTCTCGCAACAAGAGATTCAGCAGCGGCTGGGCTGGTTCGATTATGCGCGGTTGTGCGAGCCGTATATCCGCTGGCGCCTCGTGCAGAACATTTTCCATGGGCAGGCGCAAGCCGTGTTCGATGAGTTTATGGAGGAAATCAGCCGAGCAGGCGACATCCGGCTAAAAGAGCACGTGCGCACCCAACGCCAAGTGGAAGCCGTGTTCGAGGCGAAAATGGCTGCCGACCCTGCTAATACCGACCATTACAAGTGGCTGCGCACCGGCCTCTACCAGCTCATCAACGAGGTGCTGTTCGTGCCCGACGACCTGCGGCCCGACCACTACCACCCGCGCATCACGCTCCATAAGAGTATCTCGTTTGCGGAGCTAGATGAGGAGTCGCGCCGCCGTTTGTACCACGATATCTACGTCGACTTCTTCTACCACCGCCACGAAGGGTTCTGGCGCGAGCAAGGCCTCGTAAAGCTGCCGCCCGTACGCTACGCCACCAACATGCTGATTTGTGGCGAAGACTTGGGTATGGTACCAGAGTCGGTGCCGGGTGTGATGAAGGCGCTGGGTATCCTGGGGCTCAACATCCAACGCATGCCTTCCAACCCAAACACCGAATTCGGCCACCCCAACGACGCACCCTACCTGTCGGTAGTAAGTCCAGGCTCCCACGATATGAGTACGCTCCGGGGTTGGTGGGAAGAGGACCGAGTAAAAACGCAGCATTTCTTCGAGACTATCTTGGGCCACCATGGAGAGCATGCGCCCTACCATTGTGAGCCCTGGGTGGTGCGCGAAATACTGGTGCAGCATCTGCATTCGCCGGCTATGTGGGCCATTTTTCCGATTCAAGATATGCTGGCTCTGAGTGCGGATTTACGTCGTCAGGATCCCCATGAAGAGCAGATTAATATGCCGGCTAATTCACAACATTTTTGGAAGTACAGATTGCATTTACCGCTAGAAAAGCTGCTCAGTATAATTGAACTTACGAGAGAAATAAGAAAAATAAACAAGGGTAGCGGACGAGCTGATTAAGCTGCTCAGTACTATTTCAGTATATTTTTGCAATAAGCCTTCTCGCTAGCGGGAAGGCTTATTTTTTGTTGGTCTAAATAGTAATCCCAGTGTCTAGCAGCAACTCGTAAAGGCTATTTATTTATTGAATCATTTAAACAATTGACGCATAAAAACAGGGCTAGCAGCGAAGCTCCCCATCTGAGAGTTAGTATTCATCGAGTATAACTTCAAACTCAGCGAAAACTGCCGACCCAGCTTCGTGCACACTGTAGTTTTGTCTACTTAACAGTTCAGCCTTCTCATAATGAGATTAACCATCTCAGCTTGCTATTACTTTGTCACCTCACGTCTTACCTATATATTTTTTGACATGAAAATACGCTTACGCTTAGTGGCTTGGCTGATGAGCCTAGTTCCGTTAGGATTGCCAGTAACCGTGCTGGCGGAAGGTTCGAAACAGCTTACGCCAAACACCGTAGCAACAGCTGCAGTGGCTCTCAACAGCAGCACCAATACGCGTTCGGGCTGGCTGGAACATGACGGTAACCTAGCTACTTTCGCGACAGTAGGTAACGTAACCAATAGTTTTCTAAAGCCATTTGGGTACAATTACAACGGAGTAGTTTTCTCGGAAGATCATCGGATGTATGTCCGTGTGAAAGCTAACGAATATCTATACTACGGTGTACATAGAATAAATAACGTAAACAACACTGGTCCGCAGCGTGACTTAACCCTCACACTAAGGTATGGGTCAGGTGTAGGAACAGTAGCACTGACCACAGTTCTGACCCGTAATACTGCTTCTACCAACCAATCCCTGTTAACTTCTCCTCAGACCGGGGTGATTGCCAATGCTGCCCAAAACCGATTTGGGCCTAGTATTACTGCGGGTGATGGCGGATATCCGGCAATTGTTTATCAGAATACTACTGGTGCTGATCAAGATTTTTACGTTGAATTCACTCAGGACACGGAGAGTACTTTACCCGAGATTGACCGTTTCTCAACCTATGATTTTTGGGATTTTACGGTTCGTACTACCAACACGGCAGCAGGCACAGAAAAGCTAGGTCGTTTATACTCCAAGCAATGGGCGTTTTCGGCGGGTGCTAATAACGGTGTGTTTTCTTCCACTTTCAGCATGTTCCCGTTGATTCCGAGTACTTCGGAACCCAATAAATTCTTCGTTAAAAAATATGACTTGGCAGGGATAAATCCACAAAATTTCTTTCGCTTTGTAAGTAACAGTAAAGGTACTTCTGCTACTGCTACAGATTTTACAACGTCGCGCAAGAGTCAGACAACGTTGTCTGATTACCCGGAATATAGCAGCTTCGTAAACGACCCCGACAATGCTATCTGGCCGAGTGCAATAGAGCCAACTTTCGCAGTGAATAATATAACATCGTACTGTGGAGGCGCCAACGGAGGATTAGTTTTTACTACCACTGCTTCTGAAGCAGGACAGTTGATCGTTACGCTTAACTTAGATGGGGTAGCTGGTTACCAGACGGGCGGCAGAGATGTTTTCATTGAGCGCAGCGTACCAGCCGGCAAGAGTTCAGTAGCTTGGAGTGGACTAGATGGGCTAGGAGCGGCTGTGGCACAAAACACTTCCATCGATATTGCTTTCAAGAGCAGTGTAGCGCCGCTAAACTTTCCTTCCATCGATGCCGAAAATAATCTTGACGGCTTTGTAGTGAATTCGGTTCGACCAAGCACAACTTTCAATCTGTTGTTTTGGGATGACTCTAATCTGAGCGCCACTCTTTTTCCAGCTTCTAATACCCGTGTAGAAGCTAATGGTCAGAATTCTAGTAGTGGTGTACACCGGTGGGGTGCCACTACAGGGGCTTTGTTGGATGCTGGCAACCAAATTACAATTAATACTTACACCTATGTTACTATAAATACGGCCGATCGGACGAATGTGTATACATTCATCTGCGACAAAGACGCTGATGCTGTGGCTGACAACGTGGATGTCGATAAAGACAACGATGGGATCACAGATACCAACGAAAGCGGCGGCGTAAATCCCATGACTCTAACGGCGGCTGGCGTACCCACCTACCTGGACGCTGTATATGTTAGTGCTACCTATGGCGCGTTTCGGGATGCCAACAACGATGGCATCAACGACATCTTCGACCTTGACCTCGACGGTATTCCCAACTTTTTGGACATTGATGCCGACAATGATGGTATTCCAGACACTATTGAAGCGAACGGTGGGGTAGCTCCTGCTGGCTATAACGCCTCGCTGTCTCGCTTTCCGAGCACTGCGGTTGGCACTAACGGTATGCCAGATGTGGCCGAAACGGCGGCTGGCAGTGGTATATCCAGGTTGCTTACGCCTAACACGGATGGCGTAGGTCGTGCCGACTTCCTGGATATTGATGCCGATAATGATGGCATCGTGGATAACGTAGAAGCGCAGCCTGGCGGGCACCGCGCACCAACCGGCACGGACACCGACGGCGACGGCCTCGACAACCGCTACGACCTAACGCCGGGCACCGGTATCACGGCCGGCGTGGCTGTATCGCCGCCTAACTCCGAACCGGGAACCGGAACGGATGCCATTGCGGACTATTTGGATACAAATTCGGACAATGACGGCCGCCTCGACGCGCTAGAAGGCTGGGACTTCAACAACGATGGTATAGCGGACGTGTTATACAGTGGTGTCGATGCTGATGGCGACGGCCTTGACGATGCGTACGATGTCGTCGTTTCCGTAGCTAGCTTTGATGCTACCAACGGTGGCAAGACGCCGGCATCGTATCCGGACGTGCAGAACCCCGGTGGCTCCCGGGACTGGCGCCAGAACACGCCGCCCGTTGCTATTAATGTCACGTCACAGCCCGTATCTAACGGTGCTGTTGCTACGGCCATTTCGGCCCTAGTCGGTACAGACCCCGACGGCCCGACTAGCGGCGCTAATCTGACTTACACGTTGGCAACAGCGCCAACGCTAGCACAGGGTGTGCTTACTTACCTCAATGCTGGTGGTACGCGCGTAACGGCCGCTGCCGGGTCAACCATAACGGCCGCTAACATTGGGTCACTGCAATTTGACCCGGCGCTTACATTTTCGGGTAACGTTACCTTTACCTATACCGCAACAGAATCGTCGGCTACGGGCGGGCAAGTGTCAAACACCGCCATGTATACGATTCCGGTAGGGCCAACCACAACGCTGTCGGGCACTATTTTCGACGACGTAAACTACGGTGGCGGTGCAGGGCGCACCCTGAATACGGCCATTACCAGCGCTGCCGGCTTCACGGCCGCTACTATAGGGCGCACGGGCGCTACTGTAGAGCTTTACGATGATCAGGGAAATTTCATCTCTACCACTACCAGCGGTGCCAACGGCGCATACCAGTTCACTGGTGTAGTAGGGGTTATTGGCGGAAAAGGGTATCAGGTGCGCGTAGTTACTTCTACTGTCACGCCGGCCCGAGCCATTACTGGAACAGCTACTACTCCTATTCTTGGAGTACAAACCCTAGCCCACACGGATGTCAACCGCGTTGGTGGTGAGGACCCGACGCTGGCCGATGCTCCCGCCCGTACAGCTGGCCAGACGCTAGCTGACCTGACCACTAGCACGGCTACGCCACAGTCTCTGGCTCCGGTAATTGTAAATGCTACCACTGCTGTATTACCTACGCCAGTAAATGGGGTAAACTTTGGCTTCAACTTCGACGCCATAACGAATACCAACGATTCGGGTGCCGGTTCGCTACGTCAATTCATCATCAATGCCAACGCCTTGGCTAACACCAACCTCAACCAAGTGGCAAACGCTACGCCAGCTACTGGTACTACGGCTGTTAATCCGGGTGCGGGTGTAGAAGTGGCCATCTTCATGATGAATGATGGCCGCACCACGGGTGCCCCAGCAGGTCTGCGCAATGACATGACGGCTCCGAGCGGATATAATGCGACCACCAAGCAGTTCACCATTACGCTGGCTTCCGCCCTACCAATTGTGTCGGGTGCCAACACGGCCATCAATGGTAAAGAGCAAACGGCCGTGACGGGCGACAATGTTGCGGCCAGTGCCGAAACGACGACCGGCCCGGAAGTGGTAATTGATTTCAATTCCTTCTCAGGCCTAGAAATTACGGGCGCATCTACCCGTATTGTTTCGTTGGGGGTTATGAATGCGACCGGCGATGGTGGTGTCACGCAGGGAGTTGGTATATTCTTGAACGGAGCCAATAACTCAACGATAACAGACGTGACTGCCACGGGCAATTTCTCAGGTGGAGTTCGACTGGATAACGCAGACATGACCACAATCACCACTAGCGTGGTACTAGGCTACCCTACACAAAATGCCAGCGCCGATGGTATTCTCTTAACGGGTGGTACTAACGGCATCACCATTACGGGCAACACGCTAAGCAACAACCGGGGTAGTGGTATAGAACTTCTAGCAGGTGCCAATAACGCTAACCTAATCAGTGGTAACACCATACGTAACAACAATACAGGTATCACTATCACGGTAGGCAGCAACAACCTATTCCGTCAAAATATCATAACCGGTAGCGGCGGCGACGGCATTCAGGCATCTAATGGCACCTCTGGTAACCGTTTTACCGAGAATAGCTTTTCAGCAAATGGCGGCCTGGGTTCCACAAATGGCTCCCTTGGCATTGACTTATCGAGTAACGCAAACGTCGGTGGTATATCGGCCAACGACAACACGGACGCGGATGCTGGTGCCAACGGCTTGCTAAACTTCCCAGTTATTATGCAGGTAGCCAACGACGGCACCAACTTGCGCTTCCTAGGATATGCACCTGCTAACTCGTTGGTGGAGTTTTTTGTGGCCGACGTGGCAGCGGCCGGTTTCGGGGAAGGTAACACCTTCCTGGTGGCCCGCACGGAAGGCTTGGCTGATGATACAGATAATGGTTTTGGCTACTATTCTGGGGCTATCTCCGGTGTAGATCAGGGCCGTGAGGATAATGTTTCCCGCTTCCTGTTCACTGTCCCACTTTCTAGCCTGACCGCTCCGCAGCTTGCGGCCCTAACGGCTACCGGTGCCCGCATCACGGCTACGGCCACTATCCTGAACACAATACCTAGTGGACTAATAGTAGGTAATACATCCGAGTTTTCGGGCAACACGGTAGTGAATGCAGGCCCGTTGCCAGTTGAGTTAAAAACCTTCGAAGCACAAGTGGTGAAAGGGAATGCCTTGCTGAACTGGAGCACGGCTTCAGAGAAGAACAACGACCGGTTTGAAATCGAGCGGAGCCTGAACGGCACCTCGTTCGAGAAGATCGGGACGGTACGCGGCCAGGGTACTACCCAAGCAAATACCACCTACGACTTCACGGATGCTGGCATCGGTACCAAAACGCAGGGTGTAGTTTACTACCGCCTGCGTCAGGTAGACACGGATGGTACGGCTTCTTACTCGCCAGTTCGTACGGTGCGCTTCGAGGCTCAAGCCGCAATTACGGCCAAGCTTAGCGTGTTCCCGAATCCAGCTACTGCCTCCGACCGTGTGGTAACGCTCGACCTGAGCACGCTGCCAAAAGGTACCTACCAGGCCTCGCTGATCAACGCTACCGGCCGCCTGATTGGCGCCTACTCGGTGGAAGGTGGTAGCAACAAAGAGGTTGATGTGCAGACGCTGCCAACTGGTACGTATATCGTAGTGGTGCGTGGCAACGGCCTGAACCTAAGCCAGCGCTTGGTCAAAGAATAGTAAGCAAGAATTAAGTGAGTAAGAAAAGCCCTGCCGGTATCCGGTAGGGCTTTTTTGTGTGCTGATGCGGTGCAGTGTCGCGGTGGAGCTTGAAGCAAATCTCGACCTCGGCGCCTAACATATCCTCTGCGTCAGAGGTATATGTACACTACTTTCCTTGTTGCCGCTTCCACTATGCCTGCTATAACCCCCGTCTCTGCTACCGTACCTCGTCCGCGTCGTCACCGGCCGCCGGCCGCCCCACTGCTCGACTACGATGTGGTGGTAATAGGAGCGGGCAGTGCCGGGTTAAGTGCCGCATTGGTACTAGGCCGTTGCCTACGGCGGGTATTGGTTTGCGACGGTGGTGCCCCTCGCAATGCTCCTTCGCCGGGCGTGCAGAGCTTTTTCACCCGCGACGGTATCAAGCCGGCCGATCTGCTGCGGCTCGGGCACGAGCAGCTACGGCCTTACACAACCGTCGAAGTGCGGACTGTGCGGGTAGTGAATCTGGAAGCGGTGCCGACTGGCTTTCAACTAACACTAGAGGGAGAATCGGGCCGGACCAGTATGTGCACCGCCCGAAAAGTGCTGCTTGCAACGGGCGTACAAGATGTGTTGCCAGACGTAGAAGGTATGCGAGAGTTGTGGGGCAGAGGGGTGCTTCATTGCCCGTATTGCCACGGTTGGGAAGTGCGCGACGAGCCATTGGCGGTGTTTGGCCACAGCAAAACGGTAACGGGGTTGGCTCTGCTCGTTAGTCGGTGGAGCAAGGACGTAATAGTTTGTACGGATGGTTCGACCAGCCTTACCAACAATGCCCTGCGCCGCTTGCGCCAACACGGTATCAAGGTGCGCCCAGAAAAGATCAGCCAGCTAGAAGGAACCAAGACCGGCAAGCTGAAGCACATTGTTTTCGAGAACGGGGAGAAACTGGCTCGAACGGCCGTTTTTATTCACCCGCATCAGCAGCAGCGTAGCCTATTGGCCGAGCAGTTGGGCTGCCGTTTCACCAAGAAAGGCGGCGTGTGGGTTGATAAGAATGCTCAAACTACCTTTCCTGGGTTGTACGCCGCCGGCGACGCCACACCCGGCACGCAGCAAGCTTTGCTAGCCGCAGCAAAAGGTGGGCAAGCGGCCATCTGCATCAACGAGCAACTAACGCGGGAGGAGTGCCCAAAATAGCAGACAAGGAGTAAGATGGAGTTAGGTCGGCGTTTAAGCTACGTCCAGTTCACGGCCAGCCGTAGTCCAGCTTTTTGCGTAGAGCAGAACCCAACCTCTACCGTACGACCTTATGGCTGCCAAGAAAGCTGCTGCTAAAGATTCTGCCGCAAAAGACGCCACCCCCAAGAAGCCTGCCGCCAACAAACCCACGGCCGTTACGCCCGCCGCCAAAAAAGCCGCGGCGGCTACCACGGCCCCCAAGCCAGTGAAGCGCCCCACGGCCAAAGACATGAAGCAGCACGCCGAGAAGCTGCCTTATCCGGCCAAGCAGGCGGATATGCAGTTGCAGCCCGGCATGAGCTTCAGTACCTACCGCGCCGCCAGCAAACTTCAGGATAAGATTGCGCTGGTAACCGGCTCCGATTCGGGTGTTGGGCGGGCGGTGGCGGTGGCCTTTGCTATGGAAGGAGCACACGTGGCCGTACTTTACAACGAGAATACCGTGGACGCCCAGGAAACCAAGCGCTTGGTGGAAGCGCAAGGTCGTCGCTGCATCCTGCTCCAGAGCGATGTGCGCGACCCCGAGCAGTGCAAGCAAGCCATCCGCCGCACCCGAGCCGAACTGGGTGGTTTGAACATTCTCGTCAACAATGCCGCCTTCCAAATGAGCGCCGAGAAGTTCGAGGACATCCCGGAAGAGCAAATCCGTCGCACCTTCGACACCAATATTCTTGGGTATATCTGGATGGCGCAGGCTGCCATTCCGCACTTACAGCAAGGTGACTGCATCATCAATACGGGCAGCATCGTGGGCTTGACTGGCATTCCGATTCTGGTGGATTATGCCTGCACCAAGTCGGCTATTCACGCCCTCACCAAGAGCCTCGCCACCTACCTCGGGGAAAAAGGAATTCGGGTGAACTGCGTGGTGCCGGGTCCGGTTTGGACGCCCAATATTCCGGGCACAATGCCCGCCGAGGAAATCGAGAAGTTCGGCTATGAGGTAGCACTAGCCCGCCCTGGTCAGCCCGAAGAACTGGCCCCGGCCTACGTGCTACTGGCTTCCCAAGACGGCTCGTTCATGACTGGTTCCCTCGTTCATGTAACGGGTGGCAAGATGAGTTCCGACCAGTAAAAGAACTGTTCGTTTCAGTTGCGGCACCTATCTTACCAGCAGTTGAGCATGTAAAGCTCAGCGCTTGGTATGAAAAAACGATACGCATCGAGTCTGATCCTACTGCTGGCGCTGGCGGGTTTTGGCGCGCCCGATGCTGCCGTGCAGAAAGTGCGGCAGTACCGGCAAGCGCACGAGTTGCCGCTGCTCACCGAGTACATGCAGTTTCTGGCCATCCCGAATGTGGCTGCCGACAGCGCCAACCTTCGCCAAACGGCCCGCTTCATTGTGGGCATGATGCAGAAACGGGGAATCCGGACGCAACTACTGCCGGCTACTACGCCCGGCGTGCCGCCTGTTGTATATGGCGAAGTGCGTACGCCCGGCGCCAAACGAACCATCGTTTTCTATGCTCACTATGATGGGCAGCCCGTGAATGCCGCCCAGTGGGCAGCGGGGCTCAGCCCGTTTCAACCGCAGCTGGCCAGCGCGGCACTAGCTCAAGGCGGCCAACTGCTCCCCATGGTCCGCGCCGGCCAAGCCATCAACCCCGACTGGCGCCTGTACGGGCGCAGCAGCTCCGACGACAAGGCCGGCGTAATGGCTATTCTGGCCGGCTACGAAGCCCTGAACCAGAGCAAGCTTAAGCCCGGCGTCAACATCAAGTTCTTTTTCGAGGGCGAAGAAGAGAAAGGCTCGCCCCACCTCAGCGAGATAGTGGAAGGCCACCGCGCCCTGCTGGCCTCCGACCTCTGGATTATCTGCGACGGGCCGGTGCACCAATCCGGGCAAAAACAGGTGGTGTTCGGCGCCCGCGGCGACGTGAACGTCAACCTCACGGTGTACGCCTCCAAACGCCCCTTGCACAGCGGCCACTACGGCAATTGGGCGCCCAACCCCGCCCTCGCCCTGGCGCAGTTGTTGGCCTCTATGAAAGACAGCACGGGCCGCGTTACGGTGGCGGGCTTCTATGATGATGTGGTGCCGCTGACTTCCACCGAACGGCAAGCTTTAGGCCGCGTGCCCAACCTCGATGCTACTATTCAGCAAGGTCTTGGCTTCGCCCGCCCCGATGGCAACGGGCAAACACTGAGTGAGTTAATCAATCAACCTTCGCTCAATATTAATGGGATGCGCAGCGCCAACGTCGGTGCCCAAGCCGCCAACGTTATTCCCACCACTGCCGAAGCCACCCTGGACTTGCGCCTGGTACTCGGCAATGACAGCAAGCGGCAAGTAGAGAAAGTAGTGCGTCATATTCAGAAGCAAAACTTCTTTGTGACCACGCAGGAGCCTACCGACGCCGAGCGGGCCCGCTACCCGCGCATCGTGCGGGTGGTGCCCGAAACCGGCTACAATGCCGAGCGCACGCCCATGGACTTGCCCATTGCCCGCGAAGTAGTAGCCGCCGTGCAGCGCACTTCCCTGCAACCAGTGGTCCAGGTGCCTACGTCTGGGGGCAGCTTGCCGCTCCACGTTTTCAAGAAGATAAACGCCGTAACGCTCACGGTACCAGTGGCGAACTACGACAACAACCAGCACGCCGAAAATGAAAACCTGCGTGTGGGCAACTTGTGGGACGGCCTCGAAACCATGGCCGCCATCATGCAATTGAAATAACTGTGGTAGCTCAACGGTAATCAGATAATATTTTCAGCCGGCAAGAAGATTTCCCTCGTAAGCGGTTAACAACTCGACAGTACCTATTGTGCTGTGTTAGCTGCTTTGTGATGTCTGCTCCCGTATATCCTTCCGGCACTGTCCGTGCGCTGTTGGCCACCAATCTGGTGACCGATGCTACCCGCGCGGCCCTACAAGCGCGCCTCGACGCACCAGTTCACGAGCCCGAATTCTTCGAGCCCCAGACGTATGCCTTGCTGCAAGCCGTAGCAGCCCGCCTCATCCCGCAGCCCGACCGGGTTGAACCCATCGACGTGGCTGGTGGCATTGACAAGCGCCTGACGGAAGGTAAAGCCGACGGCTGGCGCTACGACGCCATGCCCCCCGACCGGGAAGCTTACCGCTTGGGCTTGGGCGGCATCAACCAAGCCGCCCAAGCCCTGTTTCAACAGCCCTTCCTGGCCCTAACTGAAGCGCAGCAAGACGCAGTGCTTGAAGCCGTTGCTGCCGGCACCGCGCCCGGCGAGAACTGGCAGCAACTGCCCGTCGGCCGGTTTTTCGAGGAAATGCTGGCCGAGCTAACCGAGAACTACTATTCCCATCCGCTGGCGCAGGAAGAAATTGGCTACGTAGGCATGGCCGACGTGCCCGGCTGGACCCATATTCAGCCCAACAACCTAGAGCCCCGCGAACCCGAGGAAGTGAAAGAGTGAGGAGGGGAACCTGTGAAATGGTGCGGTTGCAATTCAGCCTGCGCGACTTGCTTACCCTGGACACCGCATTACCTCACCCTTCACCGCCTCACCCATTCACGTTCAATACCTCACAACTTCACACCTATGCCCGACGAAGAAGTTCTTGAAGAAGGCGTTCTGAATCCTATAAAGACCGAAATTCAGGACCCGCTTCTACAGGCTATCCTGGAAGATAACGGTAGCCTGCTAACTGCTCCTATTGAGCTGGAACAGCCCGCGCCGCTCGCCGATCCGGCAGAGGAGGTGGACTGCGTGGTGATCGGAACCGGAGCCGGCGGCGCGCCGCTGCTGGCCCGCTTGGCCATGGCCGGTCTGAAGGTGGTAGCCCTGGAAGCCGGTCCCCGCCGCAACCCCATCACCGACTACGCCACCGACGAAAAAGCCCAGGCGTTCCTGTTTTGGAACGATGAGCGCCTTTCCGCCGGTCAGAACCCCGTAGCCTTCGGCAACAACAACTCCGGCACCGGCGTGGGCGGCTCCACGCTGCACTACACCGCCTACACGCCCCGCGCCCAGGACGACGACCTGCACCTGCACCGCGACTTCGGGGTGGGAGTGGACTGGCCTTTCGGGCTTGATGAGCTAGAGCCCTATTACGACGAGCTAGAACAGTTTCTCGGGGTCTCGGGCCCGACGCCGTACCTGTGGGGCGCACCCCGCCGCAAAGGCTACCCGCTGGCGCCGCTGCCCCTCAACGGGGCGGCGTTGCTGATGCAGCAGGCGTGCGCGCAGTTGGGTATTCAAACTTCTCCGGCCGCCAATGCGGCCCTCTCGGCCCGCTATTACCAGGAAGGCATTGGGTGGCGCGAGGCATGCACCAACCGCGGCTTCTGCCAAGCCGGCTGCAACGTCGGTGCTAAGGCCAGCATGGACGTCACGTTCCTGCCGCTGGCCGAAGCGCACGGCGCCGAAATCCGAGCCGATGCGTTTGTAACCGAGATTGAGCGCGACGAGAAAGGCCGCGTAACGGGCGTGGTGTACGAGCAGTATGGCGTGACGGTGCGGCAGCGCTGCCGCCATCTGTTTCTGTGCGCCGGAGCTGTCGAAACGCCGCGCTTGCTGCTGCTCAACGAGTTGGCGCTTACCAGCGGGCAGGTCGGCAAGCACTTTATGGCGCATCCGGGCATGCAGGTGTGGGGGACTTTTTCCGAGGACATTCGGCCCTACAAAGGCATTCCGGGTGGCCTGATTTCCGAGGACACCCACCGACCCAAAGAAGCCGATTTTGCGGGTGGCTACCTGCTGCAAAGCATTGGGGTGATGCCCGTTACTTTCGCTTCCCAAATGGCGCGGGGCCGCAAACTCTGGGGCCAGCAACTGCGCGACTACATGCGCAACTACAACCACATTTCCGGCATCAACATCCTTGGCGACTGTCTGCCCCACGCCGACAACTTCTTGGAACTCGCCGACGAGAAAGATGCCCGCGGCCTGCCCAAACCGCGCCTGCACTTCACCGCTCAGGAAAACGAGTTGCGCATGAACGCCCACTCCGAGAAGCTGATGCGCGAGATTTGGACCGCCGCCGGTGCCACCGACCTTTGGTCTTTCGAGCGTTACGCCCACGTCATTGGCACGGCCCGCATGGGCCTAAGCGGCGACGATGCTGTAGTCAACCCTGATGGCCGCGCCTTCGACGTGCCCAACCTCTACATCTGTGATAACTCGGTGTTTCCAAGTGCCCTCAGCGTCAACCCGGCCCTCACCATCATGGCCCTCAGCTTGCGCACCGCCGACAAATTTCTGGCGGCCCTTGGGTAGTTAAAATGCTTAGTGTTACTAGGAACTGTCCTTCTGACGCAGGAGGAATCTGGGTGGAATCGTCAGACAAAATCACTCAGATTCCTCCTGCGTCAGAAGGACAGTTCCTGGTCGGACCGGCGCTTAGTGATACGGTCTTTTTTCTAATTGAATATAACGCTCTAAGCACGAGACACTAAGCATAAAAAATGAAATCTTTCCTGACCCACATCAAAAATCATTTCGGCGACGGAAGCTACGAGGGCGACGAGTTCGGCGGCGCGGCGGGGCACGATGGGAGCGGTTTGCCTACGGGGGCACCTGGCAATTTCATGTTTGCTACTGGTATCGAATGCTCATACCCTACCATTGCGGGTGGCACCATCCGGCGCGACTTGCTGGCCGAAACCGACCACTACAACCGCTACAAAGAAGACCTCGGCTTAGTGAAGGAAATGGGTTTGAAGGTGTTGCGCTACAACCTGCCGTACTACCTCATCCAAAAAGCGCCCGGCAAATACGATTGGGAGTTTGCCGACCAAGCCATGGCCGAAATGCAGCGCCTCGGTATCACCCCAATTCTGGACCTCATGCACTTCGGCGTGCCCGACTGGATCGGCAACTTCCAGAACCCCGAACTGCCGGTGTTCTTCGCGGAGTATTGCGGCGCGGTGGCCCGGCGCTACCCGTGGGTACGGTTCTACACGCCGGTCAATGAGATATATGTAACGGCCCGGGCTTCGGCCAAAGACGGCATCTGGAACGAGCAGCTCAAGGACGACCGCGCCTTCATTACGGCCATGAAGCACATTACGGCCGCGAGCATCATGGGCACTCAGCAGATAGCCAGGCACCGCCCCGACTGCGTGATTGTGCAGAGCGAATCGGCCGAATATATCCACGAAATGCGTGCCGTGCCCACGCCCGAAATCTGCCTCACCAACAAGCTCCGGTTTCTGTCCCTGGACTTGCTATACGCCCACCCGCTCGATTCGGAAGTGCTGCTTTACTGCCTCGACAACGGCATGACCCGCCAGGAACTCGACTGGTTTATGGCCGGCGAGCCACCCGGCTATCAGGTGATGGGCAACGACTACTACGGCCGCAACGAGCGGATTATCAAGCCCGATGGCACCTTTTGCCAGGCCGAAGATGTGCTCGGCTGGTACACCATGACGCGCCAATACTACGAGCGGTACCGCAAGCCCGTCATGCATACCGAAACCAACACCTTTGACGCCAAAGATGCCGAATGCTGGCTCTGGAAGCAGTGGGTGAACGTGATGCGCATCCGGCAAGACGGTATTCCGGTCATCGGCTTCACTTGGTATTCCTTGCTCGACCAGCTGGACTGGGATATTTCGCTGGCCGAAAAGCGCCTCACCGTCAATGCCTGCGGCCTCTACGACCTCGACCGTAAAATCAGGCCAGTGGGGGAGAGCTACAAGATGCTGATCCGTGAATTCGGGCAAATAACCATGGTGCCCTATGCCGAAATGTTTGCCATCAACAGCCAACCCGCCGTGCTGAAAGTGAAGGTGTAAGCTTTATATCCACTTCGCGAACGGCACGCTTGCGGTACGCCTTGCTGTAGCGCATGGAGGTGCAGGACCGTTTTCTTTTCACTTGAATTATGTGGGTTAAAGATGTTCAACGAACATTACGCAACCTGCTGCTATCGTAATTCCGCTTAGCTCTGCCATTCGGCTGGAGTGCAACTCTGCTTCTGCTGGACCTTTGTGCACGCAGCTCCTAAGCTTGCGGGTGGTCATTGCTGCCGGGCCGGTTTCAATTGTAACGGTCGGCGAAAAGGGCGTTTAGCTCCTGAGCGGGTTCACCAACGATTTTGTTTTCTGTAGGCCGTCGGACAAGTTGGGGAAGTAGTTCGGGTCTAACAGGTATTTGCTCGCAGAAAGCACCAAGCAAATGCTGCTTTAGAACAGACGTGGCGGGTAGTACTTATTGCATAAAATATTATATATTGATTGACACTACTACAAACAACTAGCTATTTGTATTAAATTAATACAATAAATAGTTTTTTGAGTGCTATATAGAGGCAGTTGTGTTAAAAGATAGTGTTGGGTGTGCCATTGCTGGGTTTGGGTTGATTCCTTTTTCTTCACTTTTATTTTTCTCGCATGAGAGCAAAACTTTACTCTTTCATTTCCTGGGTACCAGACAGACTTCGGTCACGGCTAGCGGCACTGGCCGTAGCACTGCTGCTTGCGCCTAGCGCTTGGGCACAGATTGAAGTTCCGGCCGGCAATGTTGATACGGGCAATAATGGGCGCAAGCCTTTTGGTACCTGGTTTGGCTATGAGCGCAGCGCCATGATTTATACCGCCGCCGAAATTGGGACGAGCGGCAATCTAACTCGCATCGGCTTCTACCTGAACGCGGCGAATGCACACGGTGCGGCGCCAACCAAAATCTACCTCAAAACGGTAAGTAATGCCACCTTCGCGGCCGCCACCACGGTGGCTACCGAAGAAACGGGCGCCACGCTAGTGTACGACGCTACCATTCCAGCGTCTTCGTTTACCGCCAACACTTGGGTAAGCGTGCCCCTGACCGCGCCTTTTGCTTACAATGGTACCTCCAACCTAGAGGTAATTGTGGAAACCAACGCCACCGGAGCCGGCAATGAAGAAAGCAACGGTAAAGTTTTTCGCTATTCTTCAACGGGCACCGGTAATAGCAGAACTCAGTTCTGGCAAACAGATACTGCGCCGCCAGCCGGTACCGGCGCACTAGGCCTCTTGCGGCCCAACATTCAACTCACGGGCCTTGCCCCTTTGGCTTGCGCGCCCATATCATCCTTGAATGTAAACAACATCACGACCACCTCGGCGCAGTTCAGCTTTACGCCCAGCGCTACCAGCACCAGCTACACCGTAACCTACACGCCCGCTGGCGGCACGGCTACCACCATAACGCCGGCTCCCACGGGTTCCCCCCTCAACCTTACTGGCCTAACGCTTAATACTGCGTACACGCTAAGTGTTACAAGCAATTGCGCGGGAAGCACTACTTCGCCGGTAGTTACTACCACGTTCACAACGCTTGCCGTAGCCAACGACAACCCCGCGGGAGCTGTTGCGCTGCCTATTTCCGCCACCTGCGTGCCTACCAGTGGCACCAATGTGGGGGCTACTACCACGGCACCCAATGGCTACGCCAACCCTGGGACTGCCCCCAACACCTGTGGTATCGCCACTAGTCCGCGGGATGTATGGTATACCTTCACAACGGCCGCCAGTGGTGCGGGCAGCACCGCCGCTAGCCTAGAAGTAACGGGTAATTCGGCCGGCTACATTCGCGTGTTTTCTTCCGCGAGCGGAGTTGCAGGGCCTTTCACGGAAGTGGCTTGTGCCTCTGGCGGAGCCAACAATACGGTCTCACTTCCACTGAATCTGACGGGTCTCACGGCCAACACCACCTATTATGTGGCCGTGTCAGGTTACGGCTCTGCCGACACGACGGGGCCTTTCACTATTTGCGTAAGCAGCACACCAGTAGCCATATGTGCTCCGCCTCTGGCCGTGTCGGTTAACAACATCACGACCACATCAGCCAACTTAGTGTTCACGCCCCGACCTGGCAATACCAGCTACACCGTGACCTACTACCCAACGGCCACGCCGGCCATGACGACGACCATAACGCCGACCCCAACTGCCTCGCCCGTGCCACTTACTGGTCTTACGGTCGCTACGGCCTACACCGTAACGCTGCAAGCCGTTTGCGCAGCCGGTGGTACCACGGCGGCCATCACCCGAACGTTCACCACGTCGCCGCCGCCGCCCGCCAACGACGATTGCGCCAATGCCACGGTACTGGCTACTACCGCTACGTGCGCCTCTACCACCACCTCCAATGCAGGGGCTACCGCTTCCACGGGTGTGCCAGCCCCCAACTCGACGAGTACCGGCTGCTTTACACCCACTACGCCCGTCAGCAACGACGTCTGGTACAGCCTGGTAGTGCCCGCTTCCGGTGGAGTAACCGTCACGACCAGCGCCGCAACGAATTCGCTGGTGGATGATACTGGCTTGATTTTGTATACGGGTGCCTGCGGCGCGCTTACGGAAGTGGCTTGTAGTGACGATATTAGTGCTACCGACTTCTTTTCGAGTGCCCGGGCAGTTGGTCTTACGCCGGGAACTACAATCTACGTTCGGGTATGGAGCTTCGGGACTACGCCTACGGGCCAGTTTGGTATTTGCGCCGTGCCTACTATCGCCAATGATGCGGCGGTTCAAATCATTTACTCGGTGAGCAAAGCTCCCGTATCGGCTCCGCAAGTGATTCAGGCTGTCATCCGCAATGCTGGTTCAACTGCGCTAGCCAATGTGCCCGTCATCCTCACTGTGACAGGCTCCTCGCCGTTCACGAATGGTAAGATAGTTCCGGCCTTGGCCGCGGGTGCGTCCACCACAGTATCGTTCGATCCTTACACCCCAGCGGCTACGGGCAGCAACACCGTGACGGTAACGGTACCAGACGACGGCTTGAACACCAATAATTCGCAGACTTCCACAACGCTTGTTACGGCCAACAGCTTGTCTTATTACAATGATGGCCAGCCCACTACAACAAGCGTAAGCGTTTCGAGCACAACGCCGGGCGGCACGCTGGCGGTTAAACATGTCATCAACGCCCCTGCTCCCATCAGCGAAGTTAAGTTGACTTTCCTGGCAAGTGCCGCCACTACGTCAACCTACCAAGTGGTGGTGCTGAATGCCACGACAACGGGCCAGCCGGGTGCCGTGGTTTTCACGTCGCCAACGCTGAACAAGCCAACTACCGCCAGCATTGTCACGGTGCCCGTAACGAATACGACCGTGAACGGTACCTTCTTCGTTGGCTTGAAGGAGGTTTCGGGCGGCGTGGGTATTGCGTATCAAGTGGAAGACCCCCTGCGCCCCAACACGTACTTCTACCAGACGTCCGCTACTGGCCCGTGGGCTGATGTAAGCACCACCACCTTGAAAACTCGTTTGGGCATAGAGGTGGGTTTCGGTGCGCGGGTGCTGTCGGCGCGTAGTGCCGCATTAGCGCAGGCTATAGCCCTGTATCCCAATCCGGCGCGCCAAGCCTTCACGTTGCGTTTGCCCGCCATAGCCGGCCAGCACACGGCCAAGCTGACGCTCATCAATACGCTGGGCCAACAAGTGCAGACCCGCACGGTGCAGCTCGGCGCCAATGGCACGGCAACGCAGGTGGATGTAAGTGGCCTCGCAACGGGCCTCTACACGCTGCAAATACAAACCTCCGACCAGGTAGCCACCAAGCAAGTGGTGGTGGAATAGCGGAAAAAGGAACCGGACAAGTAGATAGTGGTCTGGGCTGTTCCTTAACCTTAAAAAAAGCCCGGCTTGTTTAAAGCCGGGCTTTTTTATGTTCAGATCGGTAAGAAAACCACGGGCTGCGTATGCTCTCATATAGTCGTTACAAGCTGGCAGTCAATTGCCTTGTGCTCCTCTTTGCCTTCCTATGCTACTCCCTGCCTCTTCTCGTGCGCCCGATACTGCCCCGCTTACCTTCGTGTGTTTGCACTACTGGGCCGGCTCGGGCAAGGAGTGGCAGACCGTAGCGGAACTCTTAGCGCCAGACTACCAGGTGCTAGCTCCCGACCTGGGTGGTTTTGGTAGCGCACTGGCTCCAACAGGAGGCTTCACGGTTGACGCCTATGCCGACCAGATACTAGAACAAATAGCAGCGCAGCAACTCCAACAGTACGTGCTGGTCGGGCACAGCATGGGCGGCAAGATTGCCTTGGCGCTAGCCGTCCGGCAGCCCGTTGGGCTAGTAGGAGTGGCATTGCTGAGTCCCGCGCCGCCCACGCCCGAACCCATGACCGAGGAAGACCGGCAAGGCAGCCTGCGAGCCTACGGGCAGCGCTTAGAAGCTGAAAAAACGTTGCATAAAATCACGGCCCGGACGCTACCCGCCGCGGTGCAGCAGCAAATAGTTGCCGACAACCTGCGTAGTAGCAAGGCTGCCTGGAATGCTTGGTTACTACACGGCAGCCGCGAAAACATAGCTGCCCGGCTAGGCCACCTGCGCGTGCCCTGCACCCTGCTCGCCGGCGACCGAGACGCGGTACTGTCGCCATCGGTACACGGACTCGAAACCTTGCCTTTGCTACCCGAAGGCACGCGCCTGGAAATTGTGGGTGGGGCCGGCCATCTGCTGCCCTATGAAGCGCCCGAAGAGGTAGCCGTGCTACTACGAAGCTTTGCGCAGCAACTTCTTAAAGTTGCAAACTAACTTGTTGGCAAGCGGCTTCGTTGGAAGAAAGGTGCGTGAACCTCAGCAAACAGTAACATTCCTGGGCCGACTAGCGGTGGCGTGGCGGCAGCACTGGCCCCACTACGTGGCCGAAGCCCTCGGACTGGCTTTCTTTATTACCTGCGCCAGCTTGCTCACCGTGTTGGTGGAACATCCTGCCTCACCGGTTCGGCAGGCCCTACCCGACTCGGTACTGCGGCGCGGCCTGCTGGGGGTGGCCATGCTGTTGGTTGTGGTGTGCATCGTATATAATCCGTGGGGCAAACGTTCGGGGGCACACATCAACCCGGCCGTAACGCTAGCCTTTTGGCAATTAGGCAAAGTGCGCCTTCCCGATGCCGTCTGGTACGTGGTGGCTCAAGTTGTGGGAGCAATTATGGCCGCGCAGCTTATGGCTCTGGTGCTGGGCCCCCTCTACGCCCATCCGGCCGTGAAGTACGCTGTAACGCAGCCCATGCCGAAACCCGGAGGCGAGGCGCTGGCTTTTGCCGCCGAATTCAGTATATCCTTTATTTTGATGCTGGTGATGCTGAGCGCTCTGCATTCCCACAAGCTGAAGAAGCTCACGGGCTGGCTGTTAGGCATACTCATTGCGCTTTATATCTTGGTCGAGACGCCCTACTCGGGTATGAGTTTAAACCCCGCACGCAGCCTTGGCACGGCTCTGGCAGCCAACAGTTACCGTGGCCTATGGCTGTATTGGGTGGCCCCGCCCCTGGCCATGTGGCTGGCAACGGTGCTGTTCCGGCGCTTCTACCACGGCGAAGACCTGGACTGCGCTGTCCTGGCTGGTTGCGGCCCCGGCACTTCTTCGCCTCACTCTCCCGAAGCCGAACCGCCCCAGTATCCGGATGAGTGAGATGCCGTGGTGAAGTTGTGGCTTTTTGAGCTTGCTATTCTGGCCGCGCAATTCGCGCAGGTGCAATGCTGAATCTGCCACTCCCCACCGTACCACTTAGTTCAAGGCTCTTTCGCGGAACAGGACGTAGCCGATGTGGGCGAATACACCGAATTTATGGTCAGCGTCGTCGTAGTGGATGAACTGGAGCGAAGCCGGACCCACTGGGGTTTGGTAGACGAAACCCGTCATGGCGGTGAGGTAAGGTCGGCTGAAGGTGCCACGGGTTGCGAGCAACGGATTGGTCTCTAACCGTTCATACGGGCGGAACAGGGCGTGGGCATACACCTCGGTGCGCCATTCCAGTGAGCCAACTACCGCTCTGATGTAGCGCAAGCCCACGGCTGCGTACGTCGTGCTTCGGTAACGGTCCAGAAACAATGTGCGAGAGTCGGGGAGAGGCAGGAAGGCAGGCGCCGAGGTGAGCGACGAGCGGTAGGTGGAAAACCGGCCCTGGGTGGAAGCCACCGCATCCACGGTGTACCCCCAGGCGTGCACGCGGCGACCCACCGAATCCGTTTTGTGGAAGGTGAAGTACTGCTCAGTGTAGAAGCGCGCTTGCAGCCACTGGTGGTCTTTGGTGCGGGCCCCCAATCCCGCCGCGGTGGAGCCGGGTATGTATTCTTCTTCCCCTAGTACGCCCCGCAGTTTCACCTCGGCCCGCCGGCCACCTACGGCATACTGCCGCCGGTTCAGAGAGTTGCGTTGAAACTCAAGCGTTCCGGTCAGGCCCTTCTTCATGCGGCTCTGGTCCAGATCGGCACCGCTGCTGATTTCGTTGGTATTGGCAAACCGGTCGCGGGTGGTGAATAAGCTTCCGCCCAAAATGAACCGGCTGCGGTAGTTGGGGCTGTAACCCACCACAAAACCCGTTCTCAGGTCGCGCTGCTGCAACTGCGTATTCTGGGCGGTACTGCCCAGCAAAACGCCTGTGTCCTGGTAGTTGAAATTGTTGAAGGTGATGATAGGCTCGAAATAAAAGGGCGCATTGCCGGGAACACTGATCCGAAACGAACCCTGCGCTCCGTTGTAGAAACGCCCGATGGTGGCATCGGCTTGCACCGTGTACAGCAAGCGGTTGAGGTAGCGGTACGCCCCGCCCAGGTAAAAATTGCTCATCGAGCGCGACGACAGCAACACGCCCAAGTCGGTGGTGAGGTTGCTGTTTTGGCGGGCATCCAGGCTCATCACGTACCCCCCGAGCTTGCTGTCGTAGCGCACCCGCGGGTACACATTGTTGAAGAAGTCGTTGTTAACTAGGCGGTAGTAGCCTTCCTCTACATCGCCGGGCGAGTAGCTGGAGCCGCTGCGCTGAAAAAACCGGCGGATAAATTCTTGCTGCTGGCGCGGCACGCCTTGCACCCGTATCTCCTTGAATTCGGGCCGGGGCGCCTGCTCCTGAAACGCGCGTCGGCGCTGCTGCAAGGCCAGCGTATCCTCGCGCCGCGGAATTCGGCTCAGCAACTCGTCGAGCTTCTTCTCCGTGGCTTGCTTGCCCAGCAGTAGCAGTTGGTTCACCTTGTTGAAATCACCCGCGGTATACCCGTCCAGATTGGGTTGAATGAAAACCCCGTTTTTACCGACCGAAGTGGTATCGGCGCCGTTGAAGCCCACGAACAGCAGCGTGTTGGTAAGCAGTGCGTCGTCTTGCTCTTTGGGATATTTGTTGAAAGCCACGTCGCCGACGTTTACCCCGATAATGATGTCGGGTTTGAATTCATCCCGCATGACATCGGTAGGAAAGTTGTCAACCACTGCCCCGTCGAAGAGGTAACGGCCATCGGGCTGCCGAATGGGGCGAAACGCCAGGGGGAAAGCCATGGAATTGCGAACGGCATCGGACAACGAGCCGTCGCGCTGCACCACTTTCTCGCGCGTAAACACCTCCGAAGCCACGCTGCGGTAGGGCACCAACAGTTTATCGAAGTTGTAGCCGGAAACAGCGCCGGCCGGGGCGAGCATGGTGGCTAACACGTAGTTAAGGGTCACGTCGTCAACGAGTTTAGGCGTCACGCGGGCCTTCAGCGTCGAGTCGATGGCCAGGCGCAGGTGCAACGCGGCGGGGTCGTAGTCGCTGTCGTAGTAGTTGTACACCTTGCCTTCCAGCGGCTCGCCCGACACCCAATTCTGAAACTCGGGCCGAAGCACAATCTCCTTTATCTCGCGGGGCGAGTAGCCGGCCGCATACATGCCCCCCACAATGGCCCCCATACTCGTCCCAACGATGTAGTCGATGGGAATGCGGTTCTTTTCCAGCACTTCCAGTACTCCCACGTGGGCTAGCCCTTTGGCGCCCCCGCCGCTGAGTACCAAGCCTACTTTTTGCGCCTGCGCCGCCGGGCCACTTACAAGTAGCATCAACAGTAAAAATTCAAGGATACGGCGACTTCTTCGCATAAAATCAAGTGAGTAAGCTCCACCTTACGGCGGCGCGTTTCCTACGCAGCCCTCAACGACAAGTTGCGCCCGTAGTGAAGCGTGAGGCCCGGTGAAATAAGATAAGAACAACGAAACCTGACTACCAGCCGGCTAGCCAGGGTAGGTTAGTTTAAACGCCCGTCTTAGCTCGGATGGTTCATGGGGCCAGCCAGGTACCCAAAGGGCCCGGTAAGTTGCGAAGCACCGTGAATAGAAAGGTGAAAGTTACTACGCTCCAGCCAAACCAGGGCCGGTACAGAAACGAGCTGCGGCGCGGATACTTTGTGAGCCACCCGCGCAGTTCTTCTACTGCCCCAACTACAAGAATAGGAGTAGCTACCGTCGCCAGCAAGTTGAACCCCAGGGCCTGCTCGATGTGGC